>CALDBJ010000043.1 GCA_937937835.1 uncultured Collinsella sp. | reverse complement strand
AATCATTGCCCGTTGTGACATCGCCGAACCCGCAGGGCAGAGAACAAGTTCCCTCCCGGCGCACTCCGCAGGACGCAAGAAGCCCTCGCCGCACGAAGTGCGCAGCGAGGGCTTCTTGCATGTCCGAGGACGCGCCGGGAGGGAACTTGTTCTCTGCCCGGATAGGTAAGACAAATTACGCGACGGTGTAAACCCAGTTGTGCTTGTCCTCGACAGCACCAGACTGGATACCAGTCAGGGTCTCGCGAAGCTTCTTCATCACAGGGCCGATCTCGGTGTATCCAGCCGGGAAGGTCACGGTCTCGTCGGCGCCGTAAACCTTGTTGTCGATTTCGCCAACCGGAGAGATGACGGCAGCGGTGCCGCACAGGCCGCACTCCACAAAGGTGCCGGCCTTGACCTCGGCCCACTCGACGGGGCGCTGGTCAACGGTCATGCCCAGGTCCTGAGCAACCTGAACGAGCGAACGACGGGTGATAGAGGGCAGGATGGAGTCGGTGTGCGACTGCGGAACGACGAGCGTGCCATCCTCTTTCACGAACAGGACGTTGGCGCCACCGGTCTCCTCGACATAGGTGCGGGACTCGGAGTCGAGATACAGGTTCTCGGCATAGCCCTCGCGATGGGCCTCCATCGTGGGCTTAAGGGACATGGCGTAGTTCAGGCCGGCCTTGATGTTGCCGGTGCCGTGCGGTGCAGCACGGTCATACTCGGAAACGCGCAGCTTGACGGGCTTGAGGCCGCCCTTAAAGTACGGACCGACCGGGGTCACGAGAATGCGGAACGTGTACTCAGGAGCGGGAGCCACGCCGATCACGTCACCGGAGCCGATCATAAACGGACGCACGTACAGGGTCGCGCCGGAACCGAAGGGCGGAACCCAGGCGGCGTTGGCAGAAACGACCTGCTTGACGGCCTCAACGAACTTGTCCTTGGGAAACGGGGGCATCTCGAGGCGCTGGGCAGAGTTATACATACGCTCAGCGTTCATGTCGGGACGGAAGCAGACGATGCTGCCGTCCTCGGCGGTGTAGGCCTTCAGGCCCTCAAAGACCTCCTGGCAGTAATGGAAGATACCGCCGCACTCGGAGACATGCAGGGTGTGGTCGGTGGTCAGGCCGCCCTCGTCCCACTCGCCATCCTTCCAATGAGCCTCGTAGCTGTAATCGGTCTTCATGTAGCCAAAGCCGAGGCTACCCCAATCGATATCCTTCTTCTCGACAGTCATATGTCGCTCCTTACATACACAGTTGCATACTCGCGAACCCGCACGCAAGGACCGAAGCCGGCCGCGTCGCAACGTCGCATACCCGGAAGCGTAGAGCCGGGCAGGACACGCGGGCAGCATCGAAGCCGATGGCACGTCGATTCGCATGCACGAGATTGTACTCCCCGCACGCGTCTGATAAAACGCTTTTCTTTAACTAAGTAAAGTATTTTCATTTGACCGAAGCAAAAAGGCCCGCCACCGTAAGCGGTGACGGGCCTCAACTGTACGGTCTGCGCGCTGGCTCGAGCTAGGCGTTCTATTTACCCAGCTTGGCCTTAACCAGACCGACCACGGTCGGGATGATCGACACGGCAACGATGCCGATAATCAGCAGCTCAAAGTGCTCTTGCACAAAGGGAATGCCGCCAAAGAAGTAGCCCAGCAGCGTAAAGACCGTCGACCAGGTAATGCCGCCCAGCACGTTAAAGACGACAAAGTTGCGCCAGTGCATGCCGCCCATGCCAGCGATAAAGGGCACAAAGGTGCGGATAAACGGGAAGAAGCGACCCAGGAAGATGGCCAGGTGACCCCACTTGTCCAAGAAGTCCTCGGACTTTTTGATGCGCTCGGGCGTCATGGCCTTGACCTTGCCCGAAGCGATGATCTTGCGGCCAAAGAAGTGACCGATCATAAAGTTGCACTGATCGCCCAAAATGGCAGCGGCCCATGCGGTGGCCAGAAGCGCCACGATGTTAAAGCCGCCGTTGTGGGCAAAGAAACCCGAGGCGAACAGCAGCGAATCACCGGGAAGGAACGGGAAGAACACCACGCCCGTCTCGATAAAGATGATCAGGAACACGCAGCCGTAGGCCATAAGCGGGCCGGCGGCGATCCAGCTGGCGATCGCGGTGCGCGGGTCCTTAAGCAGCTCGGCAATAAAATTGATGAAACCCATGAAGTAAAACCTCTCAGTTGTGGGCGCGGATACGTCCAAGTTGACCAGTATACGGTTGCGGTGCCCCCTCGTGCGCAACCCCACAAAAGCATGACTCCATTACCAGCAAGTTTGCATAACTGACACTTGTAGCGCAAAGCCGCCAAGATTGTCCTTTTTAATCCCTAGCGAATCGCTATACTTTATTGAATCGCATTGCCATGGCGCTAAGGGAGGGCGGCCGGTGAGCTTTATCAATACCATTCGCGAGGACATCAAGACCGTCCAGGCGCAGGACCCCGCCGCGCAAAACGGTCTGGTCATCTTTCTTTCCTATCCTGGCCTGCACGCCAAGTGGAACCACGTGCCCGAGCACTGGCTGTGGGAGCACGGTCATCGCTCGCTCGCCCGCGTGCTCTCGCAAATCACCCGCCACATCACCGGCGTCGAGATTCACCCTGCCGCGCAGATTGGCAAGCACTTCTTTATCGACCACGCCATGGGCGTCGTCATCGGCGAGACCACCATTGTGGGCGACAACTGTGTGCTCTACCAGGGCGTCACGCTCGGCGGCACCGGCAACGAGACCGGCAAGCGTCACCCCACCCTGGGCAACAATGTCACGGTGGGCACGGGCGCCAAGGTGCTCGGCAACATCCGCATCGGCAACAACGTCAAGATCGGCGGCAACTCGGTCGTCGTTAAGGACGTCCCCGACAACTGCACCGTCGTGGGCGTGCCGGGACGCATCATCAAGCGCAACGGCTGCCGTGTGTTCGAGGAGAGTTTCGACGCCAAGCAGCATCGCGAGTACATGCCCGATGACGCCGCCGAGCAGTCCGCCCTCAACCGCCAGGGCATCACCGAGAATGCCCGCCGCGTCAAGGAACTCGAGCGAGAGGTGGCCGAGCTCAAGGCCCTCGTCGCCAAGCTCGTGGACGAACGCTAGGAACGCAAGCGGCACAAAACGACATCGGCATCAACGCAAAGGCGCGCCAGGGAATTCATCCCCGGCGCGCCTTATTTGTGATGTGGCAAAGAGACTGTCCCTTTGTCACATTATGCGAACTGGCTCAGATAGAGGTCGGCGTAGGCACCCTCGGCAGCCAGCAGCTCCTTATGCGTGCCCTGCTCGATAATGTTGCCGTGATCCATGACCAAGATCAGGTCGGCGTCCACGATCGTCGACAGGCGGTGCGCGATCACAAAGCTCGTGCGCCCGCGCATGAGCGCGTCCATGGCACGACCGATGGCAAGCTCGGTACGCGTATCCACGCTTGAGGTCGCCTCGTCCAGGATGAGAATCGCCGGGTTATTGAGCAGCACGCGTGCGATGGTCAGCAGCTGACGCTGGCCCTGGCTGATGCTTTCGGCATCGTTGGCCACGCGCGTGTCATAGCCCTGCGGCATGGTGCGCACAAAGAAGTCGACCTGCGCGGCGCGCGCAGCCGCCACGATCTCCTCACGCGTCGCCTCGGGACAGCCGTAGGCGATGTTTTCGGCAATCGTGCCATCGAACAGCCAGGCGTCCTGCAGCACCATGCCAAACTGCTGCCGTAGCTCGCCGCGGTCCATGCGGCTCGTATCCACGCCGTCGAGCGTAATACGCCCGCCGTCAATCTCGTAGAAGCGCATGAGCAGGTTGATGAGCGTCGTCTTGCCCGCGCCCGTGGTTCCCACCACGGCAATCTTCTGGCCCGGCTCGGCGGTAAACGACACGTCGTGCATAAGCGGCTTGTCGGGCGAATAACCAAAGCGCACGTGCTCAAAGGAGACGCGACCCTCAACGCGACCCGGCAGCTTGGCGGCCTCGTCCGGCAGCGGATCGGCCTCCATCTCGGGCTCATCGAGCAGGTCGAACACGCGCTCCGCACTCGCCAACGCGCTCTGCAGCGAGTTGAAGGTAAACGACAGCTGCGTCATGGGTTCGGACGCCTCGTAGATAAACTGGAAGAACGCCTGGAACACGCCGACGGTCATGTGACCGGCAACCAGCATGCTGCAGCCCACCAGCGCGATCACGATCTGCGCCAAACGGCCGATAAAGCGCACCGCAGGGCCGACGGCATTGATCATAAAGTCGGCCTTGGCACTCACGCGTGCCAGCTCGCCCGAGGCCTGGTGCACCTCGGCAGAACTTTGGCGTTCGCGGTTAAACGCGCGGATCACCAGACGGCCCGAATAGCCTTCCTCGACCGCACTCGTAATCTTGGACACCCACTCCTGGCGCTCGCCCGTCACATCGTGTGTGCGGCGCGAGACGACCTTCGTCACCAGCAGCGACAGTGCCGTAAAGAACAGAAAGACGAGCGTAAGCTGCACGCTGAACACGAACATCACGCTCACAGCACCAACAACCGTGCCGATCGACACGAGCAGCTGCAGCAATCCGCGCTGCATGCTCTCGGACATCTTGTCCAGGTCGTTGGTCGCGCGGCTGACGACCTCGCCGGGACGATGCGCGTCAAAATAGGCGAGCGGCAGACGGTTGAGCTTTTGCGCGATGCGGTTGCGCAGGCGCAGATTGAGACGCTCAGCGACGCTCGACATCAAAAAGCTCTGGAGCGCATAGAACGAGGCAGCGGCAGTCCAGATCATAAAGTAGACGAAAATGGTCTTGCCGCAGTTCTCCCAGGTGATGCTGAAAGTGGTGTCGTTGGCAAACGCCACCTGAATGTGGCCCCACAGCTCATCGATCACGCGGGCGCTATATGCCGGCGCGGCGGTGTTAAAGATGACATAGAACACAATGCTCGCGAACACGATATAGAAGCGCCAATGGTCGCCGGCAGCCTCACTCCACAGGCGGCGCACCGTCGCCCAGGTATCCCGAGGCGTCTCGTCCTCGTCTTCGTCGTCCACGTCGCGCATACGCTCTGCCTCGGCGCGGGCGCGCTCGTCCTCGGCACGTTCGTTTTCCTCGTAGAGCGCTTGGCGGCGAGCCTCGCGCTCCGCCGCCTTGGCGGCTTCGTCCAGGTCGGGCGCGACGCCCGTCTCCTCGACTGTCTCTACAACCGCAGCGCCATCGACGATGCCCTGCTTCTTGAGCTCCTCGGTCATGCTACTCACCTCCCTTCATCTGCGATTCCGCGATTGCGCGGTACACCTCGCAGGTTTCCATGAGCTCGTCGTGCGTGCCTAGGCCCACGATCTCGCCGTCTTTGAGCACCACGATCTGATCGGCATGCAAAATAGTCGAGATGCGCTGGGCGATGATGAGCACCGCGGCATCGCACGTCTCGTCCTGCAGCGCATGGCGCAGTGCCGCATCGGTCTTAAAGTCCAGGGCCGAAAAACTGTCGTCGAAGATATATAGATCGGCATGCTTCATGAGTGCGCGGGCAATCGCCAGGCGCTGGCGCTGACCACCCGAGAAGTTCGTGCCGCCCTGGGCCACCGGCGTATCGAGCCCCTGGGGCTGGTCGAGCACAAAGGTGCTCTGGGCAACCTCCAGCGCATGGAGCATGTCAGCCTCAGTCGCGTCTTCGTTGCCAAAGCGCAGGTTGCTCGCCACCGTACCCGAGAACAGCCATGCCTTCTGCGGCACATAGGCGATACGCCCGCGGATGTCGTCTTGCGAAAGGTCGCGCAGATCGATGCCATTCAGGCGAATGGCGCCCTTCGTGGCATCGTGGAAGCGAAGCAAGAGCTTGGCCACCGTCGACTTGCCCGAACCCGTCGAGCCTACAATCGCCGTGGTCTGGCTACGGCGACAGGCAAAGCTCAGGTCGCACAGGGTATCCTCGTCGGCATCGTCAAAACGGAACGACATGTGGTCGAACACGGCCACCGCGTCGGCACCGTCAACAGACTCCGCCGCGCACGTGTCCAGCGTGCGCTTGCCGTCCACGATGCTCGGCTCAATCTCCAACACCTGCTGCGCACGGTTCAGGCATGCGGCGGCGCGTGGGAGCGTCAGAATCACCATCTGCGCCGTCATCACAAAGAACAGGATCAGGATCGCGTACTCCAGCACGGCCGAGATGCTACCGATTTGCATGGCGTGGACGCCCACGCGGTTGCCGCCCACCCACAGCACCGCCACCTCGGCGATATTCATCAAAAAGAAGCTGGAGCTGTCGAGACCCACAAACAGGTGGTTGACCTTGATGGCATTGGCCGCGTAATCGCTAAACACCTCGTCCAGGCGCTGCTCCTCGTGGCGCTCCTTGTTAAATGCGCGGATGACGCGCACGCCCACGATGTTCTCGCGCAGCACCACGTTCATGCGGTCGATAAAGCTCTGCAGGCGCATAAAGATCGGCGCGGCGTTGGCAACGGTAAAGACCGCCGCCACCAGCACGATCGCAACCACCACGCCCAGCAGCGTACCCATGGCGGGATCGATGAACCAAGCAAAAATGATGCCTGCCACGGCCAAGAACGGCACCGGCAGCACCAGCTGAATCGTCTGAAGGACAGCTTGCTGAATCACGTTGATGTCGTTGAGCGAGCGCGTGATCATCGAACCCGTGCCAAAGCGCTCAAAGTCGCTGGCGGACAGCTCGAGCGACTTGTCGTACACGGCATTGCGGATATCGCAGGCCACGTTGGCGGCCAGGCGCGCCGAAAGATAGCAGCCCAGCACCGTGCCGCCGCTGGCCATGCCGGTCGCGATAAGCATGTACAGGCCGTTGCGTAATATATAGTCGACATCACCCGTGGTAATACCGGTGTTGACCATGTTCGCCAGCATCGTGGGAACCAACAGCGTACCGACGTTATCTATCAGCACCGCAAACAGCGTCACCGCAATCAGACCGCGGTACGGCCTCATAAACCTCATTAAGAGTCGCATGCGTCCCCCTCGCCCTTATCGTCAGTCTCGTTCTCGGCGGCCACTTGCCGTTTAAATGCCTCGCACTCTTCGTTAAGAACATGGGAGAACTTACCGACCAAGCGCATGATCTCGCACTGTTCCCACGGCTCGAGCGCCTCGAATGCCTGTTGCTCGGCTTTTTGCGCCGGCAACGCGTAGCGCTTGGCAAACCGCACGCCTTCTTCGGTCAGTCGTACAACCTTGTTTTTACGACTGCCCTCGGCAAACTCCAACGTCGCAAGCCCTCGCGCCCTAAGCGTTTTAATCGCCGGATTGATGGTCTATTTGCTGTAGAACCATTCACTCGTCAGCCGACTCACGGCAACGCTTCCGCCCGCTGCACTCGTGTCGACGAGCATCCAGTAGGCGCAGTCCGAAAGGCCGCAGGCGCGCGAGAACTCCGAATAGATATGGTCGAGTCCACTGAGCAACCGATCGAAGTCGACCAGCGTAACCGCACTATTCATCTATCCCACCATTCAATTGTCCGATTTTTGACCAATTATGTGTCTCTAGATTAGTCCGAGTTTTGACTATCGTCAACAGGCTCTCCGCAAATGCGTGCATTTTTATGGCCTATCGGCAGAAAAAGACCGCCGGCGCGGGGGCGGCGCCAGCGGTCACGTGAAAATCGGGTTTTATTGCCTGTTAAGCGGCGACGGCCTCATAGACCGTAGCGCCCGAGAAGCTGTCATGCAGGCTCTTGCCGGCAATCCACGGCAGCTCGACGACCTCGCAGACCGTGTTGACCAACTCAGAACAGTCAGTAAAGTGGCCCTTGTCGTTGAGGGCCTCGCAATCCTGAACACGCCAATAGCCATCGGTGTGCGTGATGTAGTACTCGTGATCGTTGATCGACACGAAAGCGCGCGTCTTGGAACGCAGCAGCTTCAGAAATCCTTCGAAATCGGTCTCGACGACATCTCCAGCCTGGAACATGATGTTACCTCCTGGCCCGGCGCCACCACGGCGCATTGATAAACGTTGGTACTCCTTTAGTAAAACCCTTATCAGAGGTTATGCGTTCGTCATTTAGGCAAGTGGTAAAAAACCGCAGGGTAGACGGGATAAAACGTTTAACCATCCCATTTGTTTGTCACATTCTGAAGGTACTTTTATGCAAACCTACTTTCCCAATTGGAATCTATCCTTTTGGCCGGGCAATTGACCGTCTATCGTTTGAGCCCGACGGGTATGAACGGGGCATCTGCAACGCCACCGCAAGGAGACACCATGGAGACTATCGAAGCACTCATTCACCGCCGCAGCTGCCGCAACTACAGCGATCGTCCCGTCGAGGCCGAAAAGCTTGCACGTATTATCGAAGCCGGCCAATATGCACCGAGCGGCATGGGCCGCCAGCCGGTGACGTTTGTCGCCGTCACCGACCCCGCGACCGTCGAGCGTCTCTCGCAGCTCAACGCGCAAGTCATGGGCAGCAACAGCGACCCCTTCTATGGCGCCAAGACCGTTGTGGTGGTGCTGGTTGACCGCAGCGTGCCCACACATCTGGAAGACGGCTCGCTCGCCATGGGCAACCTGCTCAACGCTGCCTATGCGCTGGGCGTTGATTCGTGCTGGATTCATCGCGCCCACGAGGTTTTCGATTCGCCCGAGGGCCTGGAGCTACTGGCCAGTTGGGGTCTACCCGCCGACGGCAGCCTGCGCGGTGTCGGTCACTGCATTCTGGGCTATGCCGAGGACACGCTGCCCGAGCCCAAACCCCGCCGCGACAACGTGGTCTACGTAAGGTAATTAGTTCCGCCATTCTACCGAACGGCGGGCTCGTTGACGCTGCGCGGGCCGCATTCACGCCAATCTGACGTTCAATTTCGAGGGCGCGACCAGAAGGTCAGCGCCCTCTCATTTCACGTCACCTTGGCGCAAATGCGGCTCGCTCGCTTTTGGCGACTGACATCGAATGAGCCACTGTCTTGGGCAGCTAAAAAAGCCCCGTCCCAAATTAGCTGCCCCACTCGCAACTTATCCCGCCGATGGAGTTATTGCCGTTTCGCTCGTCTGATTCGCATCGACGTCGTCGCCTTGCTTGTCTTCGTCCTTTTGCACATCGGCGATGGTGGAGGCCGCCGCAACGATACCGCGCTGGGGCGCGACGCTCGTCTGGGCCTGAGCGCCCTCGACAACTTCTGTACCTACATGCGCGAGCTCGGGCGATTTAAACATTGCGTCCAAGTTGGCGCCACCGCCGGCATATCCGAGCGCAGCGAGCGCGATGACGATCACTGCAACGGCGGCCACGATCGGCACGTAGCGATGCCAGCCGGCGGGATTGAGCCCGCTGCGGCGAGCCGCCCCGCGGCTGATGTAGCCGAGCGTTCCGTCGTGCTTGAGCTTTGAGCCCACCACGCGTTTGCGGCCCCACAGCGAGGACTCTGCCTGCATTGCCAAGCGGGCGCTTGCCGAAGGATAGCCGTATTTAGTGCGCTTGAACGAGCCATCAAACCCCGAGGCGTGTTTGCCCCACGTCACCGATGTTGTGCGTCGGTTGACCGGCGCGGCACTCCGCCTTCTGCGGCTCGGTTTTGAAGTCTCAGCCATATGCCCTCGCACGCCGTAACCAAATCGAAACAATAACGCTTTGGACTGTAGCACACGCGTCGCGTGCGGTCACGGGCGCCTCGCTCAACGGTCATCGTCCTTCAGCAAGCGCCACAGCGTTGTACGGCTTATGCCCAGCACCTCCGCCGCACGGGTTCGGTTGCCGTGGAGATGGTCTACAACCAGATGCGCGATATCTCGCTCGGTATCGGCCAGCGGTCGCAGGATATACAGGTCACTTTCAAGCGTCGGGGCGCCAAAGGTTGCGGTCTTAATCACGTCCTCTTGGGCGAACACTTCCTCCGCCACAGCGCGGTCCACCGTGCCCGTCCCCACCAATATATACAGTCGTTCCGAGACCTCGCGGAGCTGCAGATAGTTGCGCGGCCAGCGGTAAGCATCGAGCGTCTTCGTCGCCGCGGCAGACAGCGTGGGCGCTGCCGTCCCAAATGCATCAGCGAGATATTCCAAATAGCGCGCGACCTTCGTCGACGCGGCTCCCTGCTCGGCGATTGCCGGCGCGACGCTCACCGCACAGGCGAAGCGCTCGGTCACAAAGGCGGCTTGATCACTTTCGCCGCCGCCCGGCATGTCATTCGCCGTCAGCACCACATGGCAGCGCGTCGCCAACGCGGTGTCGGTCATCGTGGAGACCAGCTCGCGGAGGCGCTGGGGGCCAACCGCATTCCAGCCCTCAATGCAAAGGGTCAGCCCCGTTTGGAACAGCGGCGATTCGGAGCTTTTGAGCACATGGCGCCAACCGCGATCGGTGAGTTCATCGAGCGCGACGGAAACAAAGGGCTGATCGACAAAAGGGCCATCCAGATAGAGGCGCTTGGCAATCTCGACCTGACCCGCTCCCAGCTCGCCCTCGAGCATAAGGGGCACGCCGCGCGCATAGCTCTCGGTAACCGGTACAGCCACCGAGGCCGCCCCCTCAACGATGCCGTACGCGCTCGATTCATAGCGGACCTCAACTTCGTCGGCGTTGAGCCACTCGATGCCCGCATGCGCCGCGGCACCGCGCACCTCGCGGACCACAACGACCCAAAGCCTCCCGCCCTCTTTGTCGGTGGGGCGAACGGTCAGGCTCAGGCGCGTACCCTCACGCCCCATAACCAGACGCGCGCCGTCTCCTATACGGTCGAGACGCTCAGCGACAAAAGCCGCCACATCCCGCTCAAGCGCCGCGTCATTCATGGTCGAGATCGCGACGTCCCCACGCGCATCGATTGCCAATGCCGAGGCCCCGGCAGCAGCTAGGGCATCGGTCAAGATGTTCAGCTTAGCATTGCTATCCATGATTTGCCCCTGTCCGCGGCGACGTGCAACCGCCGACGGTCGCACGACCGAGTGTTTCAAAATTGAACGATATTGCTCACCAAACACTATAGGGCAGAAAGCGCCGTCCTGCGAGTATAGGTGTTGCCCCGCATCGCCATCCTGGCGGGGCGATAAGAGCTCTTCGGGACTTATAAACCTGCGGACAAGCCATACCCGCAAGAGCTCCTATCGCTCCACCGTGAGAATGCGCTCACCGGCAGCCAGCACGCGAATAAGCTACTTCTCTACCAGATTCCCAGCACGTGCTGCATTCCCAAACTCATGCACGCAATGCCAATCCAGCAGCAAAAGCCCAACGCGATGGGCTTGCCGCCCTTTTTGACCAGCTCGACGATATCGGTATTAAAACCAATAGCCGCCATGGCCATCACAATAAAGAACTTCGACAGCTCCTTGATGGGCGCCGTGATGGACGCGGGAAGCTGAAGCACCGTGGTGATCACGCTCGCCAGCACAAAGAACAGCACAAACATGGGAAACGCACGTTTAAGCGAGAACGTGCTTTTGGCGTCACCGCCGGCCTTGCGTGCCAGATGCATCTGCCAGCATGCGAGGACCAGCGTGATGGGAATAATGGCCAGCGTCCTGGTGAGCTTGACCACTGTGGCGCTCTCGAGCACATTGGCGCCGGGATGCATGCTGTCCCAGGCGCTCGCCGCAGCCGTTACCGACGAGGTGTCGTTGATGGCGGTGCCGGCAAACAGGCCAAAGCCCTCGTTGGTCAGCCCGAGCATGCCGCCGAGCGTCGGAAACACGAGCGCCGCGATAACGTTAAACAGGAAGATGACCGAAATGGCCTGGGCAATCTCGCGATCGTCGGCATCGATGACGGGCGCGGTCGCAGCGATGGCCGAACCGCCGCAAATCGACGAACCCACACCCACAAGCGTCGCGATCTTACCCGGTACGTTCATGACGCGGCAGAGCACAAAGGCGATGACAAGCGAGGTCGAGATCGTCGCCACGATAATCGGCAGCGACTGGGCGCCCTTGGACAGAATCTGGGAGAGGTTCATGCCAAAGCCAAGCAGGATAACCGCGTACTGCAAGACTTTTTTGGACGTATAGGTGACGCCGGCGGCGAGCTGTTCGCGACGCTTCCTGGGAAAGACGAGCGCCAGGACCATGCCAAAGAGGATGGCGAATACCGGACCGCCGACCACCTCAATTTGTTTGCCGAGCAACGTCGCGGGAATGGCAATGATCAGGCAGAACAAGACGCCTTTCCAGCGCTCGCGAACGATATTTGCCAGTTGCATATGGGATTCCTTCTTTCTATTTCACGTTTGCGACGGCTTATGATACGGCAACATTGAGCACAGCCTTGCGCAAACACAGACTAAGATGCCGCAATAGTTCTCAGGCAACAGCCGAATTGCCCACCGCGGAGAGCTGATTCGCGGCATAATTAACAACTGACATATGAGTTTGATAGAACAGTTGCGAGGCGCTATGGAAGAATCGATGCACGTCGGCGAGCAGGAAACGAGCCTACAGGACCAGTCCTACCACACCATTCGACGCAAAATCGTCTACCTGGACTACAAGCCGGGCGAAAAGCTGGGCGTCAAGCAACTTTGCGACGACCTAGATATGGGGCGCACCCCTGTGCGCGAGGCTTTGGTTCGTTTGGCGCAGGAAGGCCTGGTGCGCACCGTGCCCCAGAGCGGTACCTACGTCTCGCCCATCAACCTCACCCTTGCCGAGAGTGCCTGTTACATCCGCGAGCATCTGGAAAAGCAGGTGATTGTGGAGTGCTGTGCGCGCGCCACGTCGGCCGGTATCGAGCAGCTCGACCGCGCCATCGTGCTGCAGGAAAAGGCCATGGCCGAAGAGGATCGCATCGGCTTCTTTTTGAGCGACAACCTCATGCATCACATGATTTTTAGCATCGCATGTCGCAGCACCGTGTGGTCGTGGCTCGAAGAGACCAATGCCGACCTGGAGCGCTTCCGCTGGCTGCGCGCCGCCACGCAGGTTCTCGACAATCAGGACATCGTGAACGAGCACAAGCAGATTCGCCGCGCTATCGCCGGTCGCGACCCCATCGAAGCGAGCTTTTTGGTCAGCAAGCACCTGCATATGATGTTCCGCAACCAGACCGAGGTTCTGGACCAGTTCCCCGAGTACTTCGAGACCAGCAAGCTCCGCTAACCTGCCAAATAGGGACAGGTTCATTTTGGCAGGTTTTATCTGGGCAAATGAAACAAGGCCCGGCTCCGCTGCAACGGAGCCGGGCCTTGGTCGCCAGAATGGCGGAACCAACTACTCCACGGTAACGCTCTTTGCCAGGTTGCGGGGCTGGTCGACGTCGCAGCCGCGCAGGATGGCAACCTCGCGGGCGAGCAGCTGCAGCGGGACGCTCGCCGTGATGGGGCTGAACACGTCGCGGACGGCCGGCACGCGAATGATGCAGTCGGCGATTTTGTTGATTTCCTCGTCGCCCTCGGTAGCAACGACGATGACCTTGGCGCCGCGCGCCTTGCACTCCATGAGGTTCGACACGGTCTTGTCGTAGGTGGCACTCTTGGTGGCCACGGCGATGACAGGGAAGCCCGGGTCGATCAAGGCAATGGGGCCGTGCTTCATCTCGCCGGCGGCGTAGGCCTCGGCGTGCAGGTAGCTGACCTCTTTGAGCTTAAGCGCGCCCTCGTAGGAAATAGCGGCACCCATGCCACGGCCCACGAACAGCGCCGACTGCGCGTCCTTGCACAGCAGGGCGGCCTCATGAACGGCCTCGGTTTGGGTATCCAAAATCCACTGGATCTGCTCGGCCGTATCGGAAAGCTCGCGGAACAGCATGCGCGCCTGCTTGGTGGTCAAGCGGTACTTGACCTGCGCCAGCAGCAGGGCCAAAAGCGTAAGGCTCACGACCTGGCCGATGAAGCTCTTGGTCGAGGCGACCGCGATCTCCTTGTTGGCCTTGGTGTAGATGACGCCGTCGCTCTCACGCGCCACGGGGCTGCCCACCACGTTGGTGATGCCGAAGACCTTGGCACCCTTGATGCGCGCGTCGCGAATGGCGGCAAGGGTATCGGCCGTCTCGCCCGACTGGGACACGGCCACGACGAGCGTCGTCGGCGTGATGATGGGGTTGCGATAGCGGAACTCGCTGGCCGCCTCCACCTCGGTGGGGATGCGAGCCCAGCCCTCAATGAGATTCTTGGCAATGAGGCCAGCGTGATAGCTGGTGCCGCAAGCGATCACGTAGACGCGGTCGATGTCGTTGAGTTCCTCGAGCGAAAGGCCCAGCTCGTCGATGTCGAGCTCGCCGGCCGGCGTCATACGACCAACCAGCGTGTCGCGCACAACGCGCGGCTGCTCGTGAATCTCCTTGAGCATAAAGTCGGGATAACCGCCCTTTTCTGCCATGTCCAGGTCCCAGTCGATGTGGGTGACCTTGGGCTCGATAACGTTGCCGGCCTCGTCGGTGTACTCGACGCCTGCGGGCGTGAGCTTGGCAAACTGACCGTCCTCGAGCACCACGACATCGCGGGTGGCGTCGATGAGCGCGATGACATCGGAAGCAACATAGGAGCCGGTTTCGCCCACACCGACTACGATCGGGGAATCCTTGCGGGCCACGGCGATCACGCCGGGCTCGTCAGCGCACACGGCGGCCAGACCATAGGCACCGACCACGTGGGTGCAAGCCTCGCGCACGGAGGCCATCAGGTCGTGCGTCTCGGCATAGGCCTCTTCGATCAGATGCGCGAAGACCTCGGTATCGGTCTCGCTCTTAAAGTGGTGGCCGCGACCCTCCAACTCTTCGCGCAGCTCGGCGAAGTTCTCGATGATGCCGTTGTGGACGATGGCGATACGACCGTCGCAGCTGGTGTGGGGGTGAGCGTTAACGACGGAGGGCTTGCCGTGGGTGGCCCAACGGGTGTGGCCGATACCGCAGGTAGCGTCGCTGTCGATATTGGAAAGCTCGCTCTCCAAGCCCGCGACCTTACCCACGCGGCGGATGACATCGAGGTGCGCCGCGGCGCCCTCGCCCACCTCGAGCGCGACGCCCGAGGAGTCATAGCCGCGATACTCCATACGCTTGAGGCCCGTGACCAGGATGTTCTTTGCAATATCAGAGCCGGTGTAGCCGACAATTCCGCACATAGGATAAATCCCTTCGTCCGCTTGACTGCAAAACGTCCACGCACAGGGGGCGCTGAGACGCATAACGTTCGAGTATTGTACTCACGCAAACGCAAGCTGATATACCAGAGGTGGTATCTCAACTTAGATACCACTCGATGCACACACGTCCAGCCGGTCCAAACCACCACAAAGGTACCTGCCCCCTTCGTGGTGGTCGCGCTGGCAACGGCGTTTCCCCAGATAAACCTGCCAAAATAAACCTGTCCCTTTTTGGTAGGTTTGGGATGCTACAATCTGGCTTGTACTTGAAACGCATCAAAGGGGCCGCTATGGCAAAGGTAAAAATCAGCGACGTCGCACGCGAGGCCGGGGTTTCGTTGGGCACGGTTTCCAACGCGCTCAACCACCCCGAAAAGCTGCGCCCCGAGACCCTCAAGCTCATCAACGAGACCATTAATCGCCTTGGCTACCTGCCCAACCAAAGCGCCCGTCAGCTCGCGGGCGGCGCCACCAAGTCCTTTGGCCTGGTGCTCCCCCGTCTCGATCACGGCTTTTCGCTCCAAATCGCCAGCGGCGCCCACAACGAGGCCCGCAAGCACGGCTACGACTTGCTCATCGCCAACGCCGATAACGACGATATTCTCGAGGACCATTACCTGCGCTACTTTATGGGCACCCAGATGTCCGGCGTCATGGTTCAGCCCATGGCATTCCCCGACTGGCACCCCGCCATGACCAAGATGCCCGTGCCGATCGTCCATCTGGACATCCATTGCTCCGAGCCCGGCTACTACGTAGCGGCCGACAACGAGGCCCAGGGTCGCATCATTGCCGAACTTGCTATCGCCCGCGGCGCGCACCATATTGTCGTCGTCGGCCGAGCAGCATTTATGCAACTCACCCTGCGCGTCCTTGGCATTCATAAGGCGCTCGCCCTGCACCCCGATATCAAGATCGAAGTCATCGACGCCGGCGAGTGGAACACGGCGGCCGACGGCTATGGTATCGGCAACCAAATCGCCGAGCGCCCCGCGGACGAACGTCCCGATTTTGTCGTCGGCCTGACCGATGTGTTGGCCTCGGGCGTCGTTTCGGCACTGGTCGACAAGGGCATCTCTGTCCCCGGGCAAGTACGAGTGGCCGGATGCGACGGCAACCCGCTCGCTTGGAGCGGATCGGTCCCGCTCACTACGGTAGCGCCCCCGGGCTACGAGATTGGCCGCAAGGGTATCCAACTGCTGATGGAGCAAATCGAGAACAAGGCCCCGACAAAGACCAAGCATATCCACGTCAGCTCTGCCGCGCGCACCGTCACCGCGGTCACGGCCATCGAGGACATCAACCGCCAAGAACTCGTGCGGCCGTTCCTGCTGGAACGCGCCAGCACCCAGGCAAGCAGCCAGACCGACGCCACGGCCATCAACCTCGGTGCGTATCTATAGCACGCCCGCAAGTATGCTAAGTCGCCGCTCAAGCAAAAGGGGCCCGACCATTGCCGGACCCCTTTTGTTTAAGCGCAAACGTAAGCAATTGCTCGTTTCAACGCCGCAATTGTCTAGCGCACGGCCTTGACCGCCGCCGCCAGGTCGAACAACGTATCGAGCACGGCCTCGCAGCCATCCACCACGTCCTGCGGCAGCGGCACGATATCGGGGACGGCAAAGACATGGCAGCCGGCCGTAATGCCCGAGACGCAACCGTTGCGCGAATCTTCGACCACGGCACATTCCTCGGGAGCAAAGCCCGCGCGCTCGCAGGCGAGCAGATACATCTCGGGGTCGGGCTTGCCGTGCACGACGTCCTCGCCACACGTTACCGTTTCAAACTTGTCAAAGAGGCCAACCATCTTAAGGTTGCGCTCGGCCGTAACGAGGCGCGACGACGTCGCTAGACCAACGTGATAGCCTGCAGCCAGCAGCTCGTCTAGGCACTCGGCGGCGCCGGCCTTAAGTTCCAGTTCGGTCTTGACCATCTCGTCGCGAATCTCCTTGTGGCGACGATAGATCGCCTCGGTGGTTTCGTGGCTGCTATAATGCTTATCAAGGATGTCCATAACATCGGGTAGCGTCCGACCGATAAACTGATGGATCAGCGCTTCATCAATCGCGAGCCCCAGCTCAGCGGCGCCTGCCTTCCAGGCCTTAATCCCCAAACGCTCGGTATCGACCAGCGTTCCATCCATGTCAAAAATAACAGCCTTGATCATATCGGTCCCCCATCGACTCTCGCTGTCGCGTTGCTGCAACTCTACCGCATTTGGCAACTTGTATATAACGTATATGCCATATTGCACTTTCGTTACACAGATAGAAGTCTTATGGCAAGTAACGCATTAGGATTATAGTTTCATCCGAGCTTTAATAACTGTAAGGAACTTTCATGCTTTCAGACACCGCCGCACCCGCAGAGGAGCTTCAGGACAAACTCGCAGCACTCGAGCAGCTGCTTTTGGCATACGGACGCGTCGCCATCGGCTTTTCCGGTGGTGTCGACAGCAGCTTTTTGGCCGCGGTCTGCGCCCGCATCATGCCTACCAATACCCTCCTCGTCCATCTCACCACGCCGCTCATCGGCACGCCCGAGCAGGCTTCGTTTGAGCAGTCCGTTGATGGGCAGGCCAATGAGGGGCCGCATTTTAAGCTCCCCGTGCTCAATCTTTCGGTGGATCAGCTGCAGCTCCCCCAAGTAGCCTGCAACGATGCTAATCGCTGCTACCACTGCAAGCACGCCGGCTTTACCGCCATCGTCAACCACGCCAAGTCGCTCGGCTTTCCCACCGTCATCGATGGCAACAATGCAAGCGATCGCGGTGACTACCGCCCCGGCATGCGTGCGGCAGAAGAGCTCGGCGTACGCTCGCCCCTTATGGAGGTCGGCTTTACCAAGGACGAAGAGCGCGAGCTACTGCGCGCATGGGGCTATCCCGTTTGGAACCTGCCGGCGGGAGCATGTCTTGCCACGCGCGTCCCCACGGGCGAGGAGCTTACGTTCGAGAAGGTCTCCCTGATCCGCGCCTGCGAGGATTACCTGCACGATCTTGACCTGGCACAGGTACGCGCGCGCTTGGTCGGCGGCTGCATGCATATCGAGGCCGCACCCGCAGATGTCGCCAAGATTGCCACCCTCGGCGGTGCCGACGTCGACGACAAGGGCAAGACCCCGCTGCCCGCCGTTATCGAGTCCGCGCTGCGCGAGCTGGGCTGCGACCATATCTCCCCCGAGGTCACCCCCTACATCCACGGCAACATGACCCAGTAGTCTGCATCCCGATAAGTTGCGGTGGAAT
>CALDBJ010000042.1 GCA_937937835.1 uncultured Collinsella sp. | reverse complement strand
CACATTAAGTGGCCTTCTTTGCGTGCGGAACTCGCGATGAACTTCGTGCCCGCCGCCCGGGAGGGCGCCCCTTTATTGATAGAAGGCCTAATAAGCTGGTGATTCCATGCCCAGATGTGCCCAGAGCGGGACGGGTTTTCGGAAAGCTTTGGTGTGGAGTGACCGAATCTTACCAAGATTCTGATAAATGGCGAAGCTTGGAATGAAATGAAATATTGAATGGCAATTTTAATTGGGGGGGGGGGCTAGCATCATTTGCGTTATACAACAAAGCAGACTTAGCGTGAAAAAATAGCATAGGAGGGGTTGGTTACAGGTATCGAACAAGGCAGGCCGGTACGGGTATAAAAGACTGCTCACACCGATTTCTGACCGATTTCTGAGCATTTCGCTGTCAAGTGTTGCAAAAAGTAAAGGTCAACAGTATGGTATATGCCATGAAAGAGATTTCAAATTGGCTTTTCCGAATCCCATTTTCAAGGGCCCTGTAGCGTTTGAGGAAAGTGGCGGGCCCTTGAATGGATCGAATATGGCCTTGATGGGGATGGATTAAACACTTTGACGGCTCGCGGACTTAAACATTTTATTGCACTTCTTAGTAGCTTGTCGATTGCGCTCGTCATGGCTCTTGCCGTCGTTTCTTTTGTCCCCCACGCATTTGGATACACGCCCTATGCAGTGCTTTCGGGCTCTATGGAACCCGAGCTTCCCGTCGGCTCCATGGTGTTTGTTCGCCAGGTTGAGCCATCGGATATTGCCGTGGGCGACAGTGCAACTTTTTACCGATCGGACGGCGCCGTGGTGACTCACCAGGTGTACGAGGTCGACCCTGTGGCGCAGACGATCAGCACGCAGGGAATCGCAAATAAAAATGCAGATGGAACCATCATGCACGACGCCGAGCAGACGCCTTTTTCACGCGTGATCGGCGTCGTTTCTTTTTGTGTCCCTTACCTGGGCTTCGTTAACGCATATTGCACGACGATGCCCGGTTTGCTTGTTGTGGTGGCCGTTCTGGCGCTGCTGGTCGCGGCGTCGATTGTGCTCGATCGGATGGTTCCCGACGAACCTGCGGGCAAACATGCCCGCGCGCATGCGAGGGAGCGGCGTTCATAACGGTAGGGAGAAGTGTCGGCGGCGGTAAAGGCCGTTGCCGGGGAAGACGATTCTCGAAAGGAAGAGAACTATGGAAAACAAGAAGAAAAAGCGCTACGGCATCGTTGCCGCCTTGCTGCTGCTGGTGCTGGCCGCCGGCGTGGGCACCTACGCCTGGCTGACGGCTACGCAGTCGCTGGATAACGTGTTTACGGTGGGTAGCTTTGGCCCTACGGACAAAAAGCCCGATCCGACCGATCCCGAGAAGCCCGGCTCCGATGAGAATAACGGTGCTTACCTGTTCGAGACCAAGTGGGTCGAAAACTCCAAGATCGTTCCCGGCGCCACCGCTGATAAGAACCCCAACGTCGGCATCAAGAAGGGTTCCGATAACGCCTACGTGTTTATCTATGTGAAGAACGCCATGGTCAAGGACGGCACCGCTGTCACGGACACCCCGTACTTCACGCTCAATAACAACTGGAAGCCGGTCGATGGCAAGGTGTCCACTTCCGCCAATGGCAAGTATCTGAGCGGCCTGTTCATGTATGCCAAGGGCGCCACGGCTGGTCCCGCCGTTCTGGGTGCCAAGGATGCTGCCACGGACGTCTACACCGGCGAGCTCTTTAGCAAGGTTGTGTTCCCCGGCACTCTGGATGGCTCCATGGTTGCCAATAAACCCAAGATGACGGTTTCCGCCTACATCTTCGGCGCCGACCAGAAGGGCGAAGAGGCCGACGCTGCCGCCAACGCCCTTAAGCAGGCCAAGGCTTGGGTTGACGGCCTGAACTAATCCCACCCCCCCCCATCGAGATCCCGGTCCGCCCCCACCCCAATATTCGGGTCGGGATCTCGGTTCCCCTTTGATCGACGATTGGCGAACGTAATGCTCAACAATCTTTCCGACAATCAGAAACGCACCTTGGCGCTTGCCGCGATTGCGCTGTTGGCCCTGGCGTGCCTGTGTGGCACGCTGGCTTTTACCGTTGATATGGTTCCGGCGAACAACGTCCTATCGTTTGGCAGCGTGAAGGTACGAGTCTGCGAATACACCCTAAACGAGCAGGGCGAGGAGATTCCGTTTGAGGCCAACGAGCACGGGGACTATCCCGACACCAAGGCCGGGGGCTCTGACATCAGCCGCATTGTGCGCGTGGAGAACGCCGGAACGCAGTCTGAGTACGTTCGCGCTCGTCTGCGCATGACGTCAGTGGCACCCGACGGTACGAGTGCGGATGCCTCGGGCAACGTTGCCTTTCACGTGAACGCGGGCGAGGGGTCCCCGTGGATCGATGGCGGCGATGGGTGGTACTACTACCGCGGATTGGCTGGTCGTGGCGGCATGCTCGACCCCGGCGCCATGACGGAAAGCCTCATGGACTCGCTGCGCTTTGTGGGCGACTACCACGATGCCGCGCGCGACGGTTCGTTCAGGCTCGATATCGACGTTCAGGCCGTGCAGGCCAAAAACCAGCAGACAAACGATACCGTCCTCGACGTGCTCGACGTCGCAGGCTGGCCGGAGGCGAACTAGCCCATGGAGATTAAGAACATGAACCGAGGTGTGCTCAGCAGGCTGATTGCCGTCGCGGCGATTGCCCTTTGCTGCGTTATGGTGCTGCCGGCGGTGGCGCATGCCGAGGGTAAAACCGAATTCCACATCAAAAACGAGGCTGACTTTTTGTCGTGCGTGGCGCTTTCGCGCGAGCGCGACACGCGCGATTGGCACGTCTATCTCGATAACGATATTGAGCTCGATGGTGAGGACATGAAGACCATCGTCTCAAACACGGTCAAGCACCTCTCCTTTGGCAATAAGGAGCATCCCTTTAGGGGCGTTTTCGATGGCCAGAACCACACCGTTAAAGGTCTGGACTACGCCAACAATATGTTGGATCCCGAGCGCGATACGGGCTTTTTTGCCGAGACCGATGGCGCTACCATCAAGAACTTCCTGGTCAAGGATGCCAACATTTGGGCTGACTTTCGCGGCGGCATTATCGTGGGCAAGGCCGTCAACACTCGCTTCGAAAACGTTATGGTCATGGAGAGCACCCTGCACGTTACGTGCGCCAACAACATGCTCAACGTGATTACCAATGCGGGCTTTGAGGGGGGGCTGATTGCCGGCGAACTCGACGGCTGCACGCTCTACAACTGCGAGGTCCGTGGTGGTCGCGCCGTTAACAACACGACTTCGGGCGTACAGGCAATCGGTGGCGAGGGCCTGTATATGGCGGCGTTTGCCGGCTACGTTAAGAACTCGACCATCGAGTATTGCCGCGTGACGCCTACGCGCAAAAAGGATGGCTCGATTGCCGAGAAGGGCATGACCGACGTCACCAATAAATACGATGTGGCCATTGGCGCCCTGGGCGGCAACAACGTGTACGCCTCGGGTTTTGTGGGCTGTATGGCGGGTAACGCCAAGATTATCGACTGCTTCTCGACGGCGCAGTGCTACAGCTATGCCGCGTCGTACGTGGGCGTCATTTCCGTGACGCGCGCGTGGACAGGCGGACTGGCGGGCCGTATTTTAACCGAAGAAGGCAATGAGCTTGTCCGAAGCCACTTTGCGGGCGATCTGAGCTCGCGTCAGTACAACCCCATCGCCGTGATCCCCATTATTCAAAACGATGTGAACCTGGGCGGTATTGCTGCACGCGCCAACAAGGGCGACGCCACGGTCACCGAGTGCTACTTTAAGCCGAGCGTGAGCCTTTCTGGCAATAGCCAGGGCAATCCTGCCAAAAAGAAGATCCCTTCGTTTGGCGGCGACGGTACCACCAAGGGCGACAGCTATGGTCCGTGGGATGACGAGCGCTACATCACGCGTGAGCTATGGGAAGAGCACGACTACGACTTCTGTGCCGGTACCATGCGCTCGACCGCTAACGACGATGCCCTGGGTGGCCAGCACACCAATGAGTGGGCGATGGATTACAAGCTGAATATCCCCGTGCATGGCCAGAGCGTTAAGGCGACGATTGATTTTCCCGGCGCGGGCACCGCGACAATCGAGGCGACCAAACTCGGTATTGATCAGAAGACCACGGATCCGTACACCTTTGCCGTGAGCGCCGTGCTGGCGGGAACGGCTCAGGGCTTGGCCCAGGGCGATACGTCGGTGACGTTTAAGCAGGAGACCTCTGCAAGGCCTGAGGGGCTGAGCGAGGCGAACGGCGGCTACCGCTTTATGGGCTGGTTCCGCGAGCCCGACGTGCGTGTGAACCGAATTGGACAAGACAACAGCTGGTTTGACGGCAAGACCGATGACGCTGCGGTGAAGGATGGCAAGCGCGTTCAGGACAACACGAAGCACGAGACGACGTCTAGCTACACTGCCGACAACGGCAAGGATCATGCCAAGAGTGAGGGCTTCAAGGGCAATGACCTCTTTATCGCTTCATACGAGGCGCAGGTGCTGTTCTATAACGTTAAAGGCGAGACGCTCAATTGGAAAGACGGCAAGGCACACGATCAGTCCACGGACTGGTACCGCTATGGCGTCGGTTTGACGCTCGCTGCCCCCGCGGATCGCGGCGGCTTGTCGAAAACCGCGACGTTTATCGGCTGGACCACGCAGCCGAACGACGATAAGAGCATGAACGGCGCCTATGCTGCCATTACCTCTCCTCAGCTGGCAGATCTTAAAAATCAGGGAGCTTTTTATCCTGCGGGTAGCGAGATCACCGTGGTCGGTCCCACCGATTTCTATCCCGTGTACAGCGACTACGTTTCGAACATCATGACGGTGTTCGAAGGCAATGAGCAGGATGAACTCGGTGATGTGACCCAGCGCGTTGACGTGGGCAATACTCATGTGGACGTGCAGCCGGGCGAGAATGGAACGAGCTCCTATACCGTGCAGGTACGCGATGTGAACAATAAGCCTCTATCCGATGGCGGCACCCTGCCCGACGGCTACCGCTTCTTGGGTTGGTATGAAAACAAGGGGACCGAGGATGCCCCGCTCGAGGTGCGCGTAAGCCGCGACCCCAGCTATAAACTCCCTGCCGATGTCGATCTAACCGTGCCGCACACCTACATCGCCCGCTTTGAGTACCGCGTGGATTATTACGTCCGCGCGTACGCGAACGATGAATACACGAAGTCGGAACTCCTTTGCTCTGTATGGAACGAGTACAATACACCGTTTAACGATCAGGTTGGCACAAGTTATGTTCGAGAGAACGTGGTGCACTGGGGTTCCGAGCACGTTAATCATGGCGATAAGAATGCCTATAGGGGCGAGTGTGCAGAGGGGTACTACGACAGCAATAAGCGAATCGTGGCCCCCATGAGCGCATATTCGCATAACGTGAGAAACGATACGGGGGCGGATACCCTAAAGAATGTCCTTGTGGATACAGATTTCCCAGGTTCTGGAACGATTGACGATGAAAAGGTTATTAATGCGTTGAAGTACACTTTTACGCCATCTAGCGATCGTTATAGCTTGAAGTTTTGGACGCTTGAGAGAAGCGGCGGTCGATGTACGTATCTCAATAATCCCGTAAAGGCTTCAATCGATTACACTTCGAAATACCGCATGCGTGCGATGGTGACGACGCGTGTCGATTTTTATAAGAAAGATGGCACGGTCTGCAAGAAAACGACACGTCGCTACGAGAGCAATTTGCTCCAAAAGAAGAGTGGCGAAGAGGATCCTCGTTACACGTACAAGTATCCATTCATCTATACGAATGATACGGTTGATAAGAATTCCGGCGGGGACAGCGACACAATTACAAATCCCAATCTGACCCTCGAGTCTTCGCCGACTGATGCCGAGATGGCCGTGCCGGGCTATAAGTTCCTGGGCTGGATCTCTACGGCTGAGGTCGAGAAGGACTCTCCCGTCTGGAACTACATCTACGATGTCAAGGACGATAACTTCACCACGTCTGATCCGGACAAGGCCAGGCCGTATCTAGCGACGGATGCCTCCACGGTCACGCGGTGGCAGGACGCGTATCCCGTATACGCAAAGTACAACGTCAGCTACACCACCAACCTGCATCGCGCAGGTTTCGATGGCACGGACAAGGTCAATGTGCCTAGCTACAACATCGCTCCCGTTATCAACGCGGACACCGATCCTGCTACGGCAACGGTGACCCCTGACGTTACGACGCCGGTTTATAAAGCAGGCGGTGAGCTGTATAAGTTGCAGAAGGTCGAGATTGAACTTCCGAACGGGAAGGTCGAGAAGCTCGATTCTGCCGACGGTAACTCGTATTCCCATCAGGTGGAACCTGGCGGAGCCTATACATTTGTGGCGTACTATTCGCCGTTGGCGGTTGTGTACCACCTCAATGCCAAGGATGTGGATGGCAAGGTAGCCCAGCCGGACGATACGCTCGGCAGCCTTAAGGATGGCATCCCACTGCCAACGTATAAGGTTAACGAAATCGATGCCGCAACGGGTGCATACAACGTGTTCGCGGGATGGACGGAAACCAAGCCGACTGCCGGCAACGGCTATGTCGTTTGGTCAGACGGTCTTCCCATGGTGAACAAAAACACTGTGGTCAAGGCTCCCATGGAGCTGTACCCGGTTTACCGTGCCTGCGCGGTAAAAGTCCAATCGAATATCGATGGCAATCTGAATAGCCCCGAATCCGTACGCTTGCTTTCGCGCACCGACTCTGGCGATCAGATTTCGCTGGAGGTAAAAGCTGCAACCGAGGTTGTCGGCAAAAACGGCACCAAGTACGACTTTGTCGGCTGGTCGCGCGACTATAAATCCGATAGCCAATACACCCTGATGACCGACGATGAGAAGTACCCTCTCGAGGGCGGTGAGCCATTTGAGGACGTAACGTATACCGCGGTGTATAAGATTACGCCGTATAAGGTGTGCTATCACGGCGTTGACGGCGCGCCCATCTTTACGGCGACGGTCGACTCGGGCGACGATCGCGCGACAGGCGCTGGTTTTGTCCATAACGTCGAGGTTCCCAAGGTGGATGAGAGCGGCAAACCGGTCTATGACAACAACGGCAATCCCGAGATGGAGCAAAAGTCCGTCGCGTACGACCCGGACGCCTACTCCAAGATCGTCGCGCTGCTTGATGAGCGGGCGGCGGCTAACGGTGACGTGCGCGAACTCTTCCTGGAATGGCGATATGTGCCTGCTAATGGTGCTGCGAAGTCTTGGGATGAGTTTAAGGGCGAGCCGGTCAAGGGAGACATGGATCTGTATCCGGTGACGTATCGTGTAGTCGCCAACGATACATCCAATTCCGCGCACCCCGTACCTATGACCGCGAAGCTTAAGTGGCTGCTCGATCCCACTGCTGACAATACAGTCAATGACAATGCCGATAAGGCGCCGTTCAAGGTCTGTTTTGCCGAGCCGTTTATGGGAACGCAGCTGACCGTTACGGTGACGCAGGCGAGCTACGGCCCTGGTGCAGAGGGCGTTACCGCGGAGGAAAAGCCCGTAAACGGCAAGTTAGTCTCGCTCTACAGCTTGGGCTCGGGTAACGGTTCGTTCGACTTGGCCAACCGCCTGGAGTCCAAGAAGACGGGCGAAGGCAAGCAAGGCGACGGCAATGCCGTGTTCGACTTCGCCAAGACCCATGCGCTGACGATCGTCAAAAAGACCACCGATGCCAGCGCCATGGGACAGACGTTCCGCTTTAAGGTGACGAAGACGGCGGAGGGAGCCTCTCCCGAGACGCGCGTGGCCGAGGTGAAGGTCGATAAGCGGCAGCAGGAAAACGGTGAGACCTGGTATGTCGGCAGCGTGCAATTTGCCGCGCCGACGGGCATCTATACCGTCGAGGAAGACACGAATTGGGCATGGCGATACGAGGGCGAGCTGAGCACGCCGGGCAAGGCGCCCGGTAAATCTGCCGAGCTGACGATTTCGTCTGCTTCGAGCGCGGGCGATGCGGTGGTGACGTGCGTCAACACGCGCGCGAAGGACAAATGGGTCGATGGCGGCTCGCGTGCCAAGAATGTTTGGGAAAACGGCACGCTGAGGAGGGAGGACAAGGATGACTAAGCGCAAGCGGATCGTTGCCCTCCTTGTCGGCGTCCTCCTTTTGGCCGGCGTCGTCGGCACCTTTGCGTGGCTTTCGGTTACGGGCGTGCTGGTCAACGAGTTTGGCTTTGGCTCGGTGGCGCCTTCGGTGGACGAGACGCTCAAGGACAACGTGAAAAGGGATGTCTCGGTAAAAAACACGGGCTCGGCTCCGGCATACCTGCGTATCGCGGTGGATATCTACTGGCAGGATAAGGATGGCGCGCGCCTGTGGGATGAGCCGGTTGCCGGCACCGACTACACCATTGAGTGGGGCGATAAAGGCGATGCCGCCGCCACTAACAGCCCTTCGTCTTGGGTTCTTGCGAGCGACGGGTTCTACTACTGGACGTCTTCTGTTAAGCCGCTCGACAAGACGGGCGTGCTCATCAAGAGCGTGTCCGAGAAGAAGGCAGACGGTAAAAACCTAGTCGTCGACATTTCGACCCAGGCGATTCAGTCCACGCCCGACGATGCGGTCACCGAGGCATGGAACTGTACGGTCAAAGATGGCGTGCTGGTGCCGCCGCACGGAGGTGCGTGAGTATGGCATTCCCGATTCGCAAAGGCGTTGCGCGCTCCGTGCGTTGCGTGGTCGCGGCCATTCTCTGCATGGTCGCGCTCGCCGTTCCTGCCCGCGCGTTTGCCGAGACTCCCGCGATTGCCTATGACGGAAATGCGCACCAGCTGACGGTATCGGGGGCGACGGGCTCCTTGGGGGAGCCCGATCTGTTTCCCGCCTTTAAAGATCTAATGCCCGGCGATGTGCGCGAGCAACAGATTGAGGTTCGTGCCATGGGCGTAAAGTCCCAGGTACGCGTGTTTGTGCGGGCCGTTGTCGATCACGAGACGGCACACCTGCTGTCGCCCATTACCTTAACGGCGTCGGCTGGCGATGCGTCTGACGGTTGGCTCCAGACGGGAACGCCGGGCAGCGTGTTCGCCTATCCCACGCAGGTCGCCACGTTCACGAGCGATGGCAGCACGGTGCTCAATCTGCAGCTGAGTGTCCCGACGTCGGTGGGCAACGAGCTTGCCGACGCAAACAAGACCATTCGCTGGGAGATCACCGCCGAGGACGATGGCGAAACAATTCCTGCGCAGCCCGCTGGCTCCAAAAAGCCCAGCCTGTTTGGCCTGGCTGCGACGGGCGACAACTCGCTCGCTCTGCTTTTGACGCTGCTAACGCTAGCGATTATCGCTTTCATGGCTGCGCTGATCTTGTCCCGAAGGAATAAACGCTAGGTCCATCTTCAAAATGTTTCGCCCGCCCGGCGGCAGAATATAAGGTTTCCTGCTCTACAGTCCTGCGCAAGACGAAGGCCACATTAAGTGGCCTTCTTTGCGTGCGGAACTCGCGATGAACTTCGTGCCCGCCGTCCGGGAGGACGCCTCTTTATTGATGGGAGGCCTGATAGGTCGATGGTTCCGTGCCCGGATGCGTCCAAAGTGGGACGGGCTTTCCGGATGGGCAGGCTTTCGAAAAATGCGTCCCGGAATTTGCCTTTGGAATGGGACGTAGTTTCCCGTTGAGGTGCTTTGCGGAAAGTGCATCCCACTCTGGGCGGTCGAAGTGGGACACACTTTCCCAAAGGCGCTCCAACGGGAAATTGCGTCCCATTATTCGGTCAAGAAACGGGATGCATTTTCCCAATGAGAGCAAAACCGGAAAATGCATCCCACAATCAGCCCTCAAAGTGGGACGCCGTTTCCCAATGAGGCTCAAGCGGAAAATGCATCCCGGAATTTGCGCTCAAAGTGGGATGCGGTTTCCGGTTGAGGGTCTAAGGGGAAAGTGCGTCCCAGAATCGACGCTTGAAATGGGATGCAGTTTCCCGATGAGGCACTCGACGGAAAATACATCCCAGAAATGGCCTTTGAGCTGGGATAAGATTTCCGCGGCATCTCGAATTCTCAAAAATGAGACACGCCGTTGGCGAAAATGAGACACGTGATATCGGGCATCGGACGTATCATTTGCAAAAATGAGTCAACTCCACTCGAGTAAAGCGAGGTCCCCTCATGTACGTTCCACACCCCCGTATCCGTAGGCTGTCGAAAATCCCGCTTGTTGGGACGGCGGCGCTTGCTGCGTTGATCGCCACGAGCGTCGCCTGCTTCACGGCCACGCCCCAGGTTGCCCAGGCGGCAGACGCGCCCGCAATCACCGATATGACCGAGCAGGATTATCAAACCCTGGGTCTGGGCACGAGCGAGGACATTCCGGCCGATACCGTTGGCCCCTATTCCACTGATACCCCCACGACGTTTGCCACGCGCAGCGAGGTCTATATGGCAGCTAACGGTAGCCATGGCAATCGCTACACTCTGCGCGACAAGCTCGAGAACGTCGAGCGCGGTGACATTGGCGGCAGCAGCAAACTCACCGATGGCTATGGAAGTGTGTGGGGCGCCGCAAAGTTCTGGCAAAACGTCAACAACTTCGATACGAACGGCGATCTCTACAAGCATAGCGACTACGGTGGCGGCACCTGGTCGTACCTAAGCAACAATGAGTCCTCAACAGTACTCGCCAACGACAACAACGGTTTCTCGGGCATTCACGCCACGAGTGTTGAGTTCTGCAGCGACGCCAGCACGGGCAAAAAGAGCCGCGTTGCCGAGCTCCGTGCCTACGGCGACAGTTCCTCCACGACGATTGACGGCAAGTCATACGCCGGAAAGGTTGAGCTGGTCCTCTACTCGTTTAGCAACGGGCGTACGCGCACTCTCGACACACACCTGCCGGTGACGGTCAACACTAATATGATGTACGAAGGCCGTTTTAAGTACCTGGATGCCGGTTACCTGCAAGAGCACGACGCCGTCTTTGATGTCGAGGCGGGCGATGTCGATGGCGACGGCGTCGACGAGCTTTTTGTCTACGCGGGCTGCTATGTCGACGAGAACGGCGTGCGCAAGGCTGTAGTCGACATGTATGACTTGGAGGGCGGCAACTGGAAGCAAAGCGTCGTCAAGATCGATGCCGGTAACGCCGCGGACTACACCACGCACAACAAGGGCGGGAACGACTCCTGGACGCAGCTTCAGTCAGCTCCTGTCGTTTCGCTAGCGGCCGGCGACCTCGATCGCGATTTTTGCGATGACCTCGCCATCGTGGTCTCGGCACCCTACGGCAAGAAGAATATTGATAAGTCGACGCATTGCGAGCTGTTTTCGTGGGATGCATCCAAGGGTGCGCTCGTCCATGTCGATGCTCTGGGCGACGCGGGCGCAATCTCCCTCTCCGCGAACGGCAAGACCATGGTCGCTGCGAATGCGACGTTCGGCACGTTTGCCGCCTACGATGAAGAAGGAAAGAAGACGGGTGAAACCGTCACGGGCCTTATTCTTGCGGGCTATGACTGGCAACGCAGCGCTTTTGATTACGGCGCTTCTGACGGCAGCAAGGGGCTGTACGGCGCGCTGTACCGCTACGCGTATTTTGACTCGGAGTCTGGCGAGTTCAAGCTTTCCGATTGCAAGGAATACAGAGACGGGCTCCTCGCCTCCTATGGGCTGATGCATGTGCCCAACAGCGCATGGAAGGATAGCGCTCAGGATAAGCGCTATCCGTGCACCTTGGCGCCTATTGCCCTTGCCACTGCCAACCTTGACGGCCTGTCCGAGCAGCTGGCGGTCGACGAGGTGCTCGTGGGCGGCGATGTGTTCCGCGACTTTGCCTGCAACACGGCACAGAGCGGGGCTCAGGGCTTGGGGTCCATGGTCGGAACCATGAGCATGAGCGGTCAGCAATACAACAGCAGCAACAAGCATGACCACAAGGGTATAGAGCAGGTGTGGATCAGCGACGTCAAGGCGGGCAGCGTCTCGGGTTCGGACCGCTAAACGAGAGCTTTATCGCCGTGGTGGGCAAGCACCGCGACGAGGACCTGCGCAAGAACGATGACTACTATTGGATGACCGCCTCGCATTTTTCGCTCGACGAGAACGGAAAGGTGCACCGCGGCGAGGAGCAGGTGATTAGCGAGAGCAACCGTCGCGGCACTACCTACGGCACATTTATCTCGCTCGCGCTGCCCGATGTCGACAACGACAGCGTCAAGATCACGTACAAGGACCGCTACAAGGTCTATACCAACCCGCGCGTGCTTGCCGTGCTGCAGGATGCGCCCTATGTTGAGGATCTGGAGCAGGCATACGGCTATCTGGTGTTGGGCGGCACGTCATACGGAGAGGAAAAGGGCACGGGGACATCCCAGGGCTATACCATTGGCGCCGAGTTGGGCGTTGCCGTCGAGGTGCAGACCGGTCCGCCCCTGGTCGCGATGAATGCTTCAGTCGATTTTGCCGCCGAGGGATGCTATGACTACCGGAGCGAGCGCACGGTCAGCGCAAGCGTAAGCTATGAGTCGCATGCCGGCGAGGGTGACAAGGCCGTGCTCTACACGATTCCGATGGTCTATTACGAGTATGAGATCGAAAATGAGGAAACTGGTGGCAAGGGCGTGATGGCGGCGCCCGTGTCGCTCGGCGCGCAGACCTCGGTCGTTAATGTCGAGGCCTATGACCGCATTGCCAAACAGCACAATATGACGCCGCTCAGCTACTTTTTGACCAACCGGTCGGGAGAGCCCGACAGCTATTACACGGCGCTCAACGGTACGACTCCCGTGCAAGATTCCTTTGGTCTGGGCAAGCCCGGCGTGACGCGCGCTTACACGTACGATGGGTATAGCGGTGCTGTCGCGCAGTCGGGGGCGAGCACTACGCAGACCATCGAAGTCGAGGAGGGCGAGGAGCAGGAGTTTGAGTACGGCTTTACGCTGAACGGCAGCGTTGTCATGGGCGCGAAGATTGCAAAGCACGAGTTATTTGGCGGCCTGTGCTTTGGTGCCAACGCCGGCTTTACTACGGGTAACTCCTCGAGTGAATCGACCGAATACGGCGGCACCGTCGACAACCTGCCCGAGGCCGCGAAGGATAAGTACGGCTTTGCGTGGCGCCTGGGCGTCAACGCGGTGGATGTCAACAAGTTCGAGGACGGCTCGGGCGACAAACTCGGCACCAAGGACACCGACCAGTTCTGGATCGTGGGCCATGACGTTAAGGACGTCGAGATGCCCGACGCGCCGGCCGTGACGGGCTTTACGGCAAACGCCGTCGATTCGACCAGCGTTACGTTTAGCTGGGACGATGTACTCGCAAACAAGAGTGGCTTTAGCTACGGCGTGGGCATGCTGCAGAGCAATGCGGCGGATGCGGTCGTCAATAGCTGGAAGATTGCCGACAACACGCAGACCTCGCTCAAGTGGGATGGGCTGCAGCCCAATACGGAGTATCGATTCGCCATCGCCGCCGTTAAGAATGGATCCACGACCGAAACAGGTATTCGCTCGGCAATCATCACGGTCAAGACCATGCCCGATGGCATGACGATGACCGTGAGCGGACCTGCGGCGGATGCTGCGGAGGGGTCGGATCTTGGATACGACTCTTCGGTTGAGCGCACGGCGGGAAGCCACCTGACGCTCTCGGCGATTGGCCATGTGAAGCAACTCGGTGCCGACGATAGCGAAACAGGGCTGGCACCGACCTATATGTGGTACCGCAAGGGCCGCGGCGAGACAGAGTTTAAGCTCGTGGGTGCCGATGGCAACCTCGCGGCTGGAACGGCCTCAAAGCTCGAGATTGACCTGATCGCAGACGATGACGGTGCGCAGTATTACTGCCACGTGGGATACAGCGACGTGGGCCTCGACACCGGCACGACGCTCGTGAATATCGAGGCCGAGGAGACGGCGCCCACAACGGTGAACGCCACCCCGATCCGCACGCGCCGCCTGTTCTCACAGGCAAGTGCGGGCGCCAAGAAGTTCCTGGACCATACGCTGGTAAACACCGCCGGCCCAACCGATTCCGAAGGCTCAAAGGGCCCCGAGACTCCTGAGACCCCGACGAACCCGGACAAGCCCAAGTCCGACAACGGAGCTAAGACCGACACCAAGGTCAAGACTACGACCACAGCGAAGAACCTCGCAAGTACCGGCGACCAAACATTCGCCCTAGTCGCCACCGCAGCAGCAGCGGGAGCAACGCTCGTAGTGATAGCCCTCATCATGCTGATCAAGCGCCGCAAGACCCACTAGTAGCCAGTCGAACATATCGACAACCCAAAAACCCGGGTAGCCAAAAAACAGGCCACCCGGGTTTTCTGTTGAGTGGAGACTCCGCAAGCGGAAACTGCATCCCACAATTAGCGCCCGGAACGGGACACATTTTCCGTCAAGCCCTCATCCGGAAAATCCATCCCAGTTTGAGCGCCCAGACCGGGACGCACTTTCCCAAAGGGTCCTCAACGGGAAACTGCATCCCATAATTAGGCCGAGAAATGGGATGAACTTTCCCAATGAGAGCCAACCGGAAACCACGTCCCAGAATCAGCCCCCAAAGTGGGACGCACTTTCCCAACGAGCCTCAACCGGAAAATATATCCCGGAATCCAGCTGAATAGTGGGACACACTTTCCCAATCGGGTCCCAAGCGGAAACTGCATCCCATTCCAGACAAGAATTCCGGGTCGCAATTTCCGCAAACAAAGAAGGCCACATAACGTGGCCTTCAACTTATATATGTTCGGCGATACACCCAAGACAAGCCACGCCCCAACATCAGGGCGTCTGTCCAGGCGGAGGCATATAAGGTTCATCGCGAGTTCCGCACGCAAAGGGGGCCACTTAATGTGGCCCCCGTCTTGCGCAGGACTGTCCGAGCAGGGAACCTTATATGCCTCCGCCCGGACAGACGTTTCAGTTATGAACTCGCAGCTAGTCGCTACTTGATCTTGGTCGTGCCCGGTGCCAGGTTGGGGTCGGTCTCGTTGGCCTCGGTCTGGAAGTGCTCCGTATAGACGTTCTTGCCGTCGCGGAACATCTCGTAGTACTGCATCTTGGCGTAATCCTCGCGCGCCTTGGTGGCGGCTGCTGCGGCGGCGTCGTCACCGGTGACGTTGGAGGAGAGCGCCCAGCGCAAGCTGGCGTCCTCGTAGCCCACGGAGTTGATGGCGGGCAGCGACTCGCGCAGCGTCATGTGCGCCTTCTGGTAGTCGGTCAGCGGTGCGCCGATCAGCTGCATCAGCTGGGTGGACAGGTAGTTGGTGGACAGGTCGTCGACCTCGCTCGTTTGGTCGCAACCGGCAACGTCGTAGTTAGCCCAAATGATGTAGTCGGTCTGCCACAAGCGCTCCTGGTGGGTAGCGTCGTCCTCGTCGGTAAACCACTTATCGTTGAACTTGGACGGGAAGAACGGCTGGTGATCGCCCCAGAACACCACGACAACCTTGCGGTCGAGCTTGCTCAGAGCATTGAGGAAGTAGTGCAGTGCCTGGTCGGACTGCTCGATGCACGAGACATACTCGTCGACATCGGACAGCGTGCCGTCCTCGACGGTCTTGGCGTCCAGGTCGGTCGTGTCGATATTCAGATGCATCTGCTTGTCGACCGGCAGCAGGCCCGTGTCGTAGCCCGAGTGGTTCTGCATGGTCACGTCGAAGATAAACTGAGGATCGGCGTTCTGGTCGAGCAGCTCAAGAATCTTGTCGTAGGTAGCCTGGTCGGTCACCATCCCGCGCAGGGTATCGGCGCCCTGGAAGTCGTTGATGGACAGGAACTGGTCAAAGCCAAAGTCCTTGTAGACGTTCTCGCGGTTCCAGTTGGTTGCGTGGTTGGGGTGCATGGCGGTGGTGGAATAGCCGAGCGACTTGAACTGCTCTGCCAGATTCCCGGTCGTTTCCATGTTGTAGATGGTGTAGGGGTACACGCCCGAGCCCAGGTTGGCCATGGAGTTGCCGGTCATAAACTCAAACTCGGTATTGGCGGTGCCGCCGCCGTAGGCGCTCACGTAGAGCTTGCCGCGGCTGAGGCAGTTGGACAGGTTCTTAAAGTACTGCGGGCCTTCGTAGCCGGCGCGCATGTTCTGGTAGATCGACAGATCCGAGAAGGTCTCGTTCATGATGGCGATGACCGTGGGCTTCTCGCTGTCGAACTGCTCCTTTGCGGCGGCGCGCTCGTCGCTCTTGGCCGCGTCGGACTTGTCGTAGGCCTTGGCGTACTTTTTGAGCGTGGCCTTGGCATCGTCGACGGAGTAGTCGGCGGGTTTGGGCGGCTTGATGGACTGCGCTGCGCTAATGAAAGCGGGCAGGTAGCCCTCGCGCCAGTAGCTCTCGAGCGGGCGCCAGGTGTAGACGGTGATGCCGAGGGTGTTGTAGTAGTCGATGAGCGTGACGTGTGCGGTCACGCCGCCCAGGCAAAGCACGGCGACGAGCAGGTTGGTGAGCAGCATGCGCTTGGCATTAACGGCACCCTTCTGACGGTGCGGTGCCACCAGGCCGGCGTACTCGCACAGCAGCATGGCGATGGCGGTAAAGCCCATGGACAGCACGCAGAACAGCGAGATCGAGAAGGTGTAGCCGTTGCCGGCGACCGCGGCGGCGGTGGAGATGGCCGAAAGGTCGCCCGGCTGGATGGGCATGGATTTAAACGTGATGACGAAGAACTCGGCAATGCCCAGGACAAAGAGGGCAAAGGCCAGGACCGCGGGAGCTGCGCCATGGCGCTGGAACAGGAAGAACAGGCCGACCATGAGTGTGGTGATGATGGCCCACTCGAGCAGGATGCACAGGGGGTAAACCCAGGTAAAGTCGTGGTTGGACGAGACCTCCATGCCCAGCAGCGCAAAGACGCCGGCGAGCAGCAAGCACAGGACGGCGGCGACGAGCGGTTTGCCCACAAAGGCGCCGCGCAGGCGGGCGAGCTTGCCGGTGGGGGCGGGGGCGTCGGGCCCGGCGAACGCAAAGACGCGCGGGGCGATGCGGTCGCGGGCGATGCTGGCCCAAGCGCAGCCGGTGAGGATGGCATTGGTCAGGATGAGCATCACAAAGGCGAGCGGCTCGTTTTGCGCGACGAGGCCAATAGCGCCCCAAATGGTCAAAAAGAGCTGGAACAGGCCGAAGGCGACGCTCCAGGCGAAGGCGCCCTTGGTGACGGTGCCCGACTGAGCGCGAATGGCCTTGGCCTCGCGCAAAACAAGGTAGACGGTCGCCGCAAGACCGACGAGCGAGATGGCGGCAGCGAACATGCTGAGACTCCTCACAAACTTAAAACCTACGAAAGCGGGGGTTTACCCGATTGTTACCAAGATATGCGCTGCAATTGGTGGCTGCGCACAACAACCAGCCATATTAACGCGCACGTGTGGCGGTGTGGCGCAATGTAGTGGCGACCTGCGCGATAATGGACGGGAATTACACGGAAACGTAAAGGCTTCTTAAAGAAATGGCGAGGGTAGGGCGATGAGCGAGCAGGTTTGTATGACGGGCGCCGAGTACTGCGACGGAGCTGTGGGCGTGGATACGCGCGGCTATCCGGTCGAGACTACGGGCAATGTGGTGCTGGACATCTTGGAGCATCGCTCGTCTACGCGTGCCTTCGCGCGTGATGACGACGACCGTCCCGTGGCGGTGACCGACGAGCAGCGGGCAGCGATTCTGCACGCGGCGAGCCGTGCGCCGTCGGCAGGCGCCATGATGATGTATTCCATCGTAAGCATTCGCGAGCAGGCAACGCTCGACCGCCTGGCTGGCCTGTGCGACCACCAGCCCATGATTGCCAAGGCGCCCTGGGCACTAATATTTGTGGTCGATTATGCCAAGTGGATCGATCTGTTTGAGCACGTGGGCTGCTTTGAGCCCGAGTTTGTCGAGCGTACGGGCAAGTCGCCCCGCCGCGCGCCGGGTTTGGGCGACTTTGCCATCGCGGCCCAGGACGCCGTGATCGCTGCTCAAAACGCCGTGGTTGCCGCCGAGGCCCTGGGGCTGGGGAGCTGCTACATTGGCGACATCGTGGAGAACGCCGAGGAAGTTGCCGAGCTGCTCGACCTGCCACCCTATACCATGCCGCTGTCGATGCTCATCGTCGGCACGCCTCGCAAGGAGCGTCCGGCCATTGCGCATCCCGTGGTGAACCTGGTGCACGAGGAGCGCTACTGCCGCGCCGATGCCGCGACTATGGACGCGCAGGTGGCCGAGATGGACGCGATGTTCCGTCCGCATGCCCGCGAGGTGGGGGAGCGCGCCGTGGACATCTATACCCGCAAGCACACGAGTCCCTTTATGGCCGAGATGAGCCGATCCATGGAATGGTGGTTCAAAAACTGGCTTGGAAAATGACGAATGTGACAAGGGGACAGTCCCTTTGTCACATTCCATATCGCCGCGGTGGCCTAAAGACTGTATAAATCTTTATCTAGCTGGGAAAACAGTGCATTCAAACATGGGCCGATTGCCTATAATCCCTTCGAACATTAAAGTTGGGAGGAAACCGGCTTATGGAACAAAAGGCCAAGGAGGCAGCCTCGCACGCTGCGATTCCTGTGAGCATCTCGGCGATGCTCGTCACGCTGGGCGTGGTGTACGGCGATATCGGCACCAGCCCTATGTATGTAACCAAGGCGCTCGTTGCCGGCAACGGCGGCATCGGAAGCGTGACGGAGGAGTTCGTGCTCGGCGCGCTCTCCCTTGTCGTGTGGACGGTCACGCTGCTGACCACCATCAAGTATGTGCTCATCTCGCTGCGCGCCGATAACCATGGTGAGGGCGGCATCTTTGCCCTGTACAGCCTGGTCAAGCGCTGTGGCAAGTGGCTTATCATCCCCGCCATGCTGGGTGGCGCCGCGCTGCTCGCCGACGGCATCCTGACGCCGGCCGTTACCGTTACCACGGCCATCGAGGGCCTGCGCACCATCCCGGCGGTCCATGCCGTGCTGGGCGATGACCAGGGCCGCGTCGTCGCCATTACGCTCGCCATCATCATCGCGCTCTTTTTGGTGCAACGCATCGGTACGGCCAAGATCGGTCACGCCTTTGGCCCTATCATGACGCTGTGGTTCCTGTTCCTGGGCGGCACGGGTCTGTTTTTTGTCTTCCAGCACCCCGCCGTGCTGCTGTGCCTCAACCCGGTGCGTGGCATCGCCTTTTTGCTGAGCCCCAACAACCACGCGGGCATCATGATTCTGGGCAGCTGCTTCCTTGCCACCACCGGTGCCGAGGCGCTCTATTCCGACATGGGCCACGTGGGCCGCGGCAACATCTACGCTACCTGGCCGTTCGTTAAGTGCTGCCTGCTGCTTTCCTATATGGGCCAGGGCGCTTGGCTTATCAACAACGCCGCCAACCCCGAGCTCATGGGTATCGCCGACCTCAACCCCTTCTACCAGATGCTCACCCCGGGCCTGCGTCCCTTTGCCGTCGGCCTTTCCACCGTCGCGGCCATCATTGCCTCGCAGGCGCTCATCACCGGCGCATTCTCGCTGGTGTCCGAGGCCAGCCGTCTGGACCTCATGCCGCACATGCAGGTCTTCTACCCTGCCGAGACCAAGGGCCAGCTCTACATCCCCATGGTCAACAACGTCATGCTTGTCGGCTGCGTCATCGTGGTGCTGCTGTTCCAGAACTCGGCGCATATGGAAGCCGCCTATGGCCTTGCCATTACGCTGACTATGATGTGCACCACGCTGCTGCTCTTCTTCTACCTGCACGAGGAGCGCAAGCTCAAGGTTGCTCCGTGGATCTTCGCGGCCTTCTTCCTTTTGCTCGAAGGCTTCTTCTTCGTGAGCTCGCTCACCAAGTTCTTCCACGGTGGCTACTTCACCATCCTCATGGCCGCGCTCATCATGGGCATCATGGTGTGCTGGTACAACGGTACGGCTGTTGAGCAGCGCCAGTTTACGCTGCTGCCGCTGCGCAGCTACCTGCCGCAGCTCAAGCGCCTGCGCGATGACGATCGCTACGAGCGCCTGAGCGACAACATCGTGTACCTGACCAAGGACACCCATACCGATTACATCGACCGTGATATCGTCTACTCGATCTTGGACAAGCATCCCAAGCGCGCTCGTGCCTGGTGGTTCGTGAATGTCGAGACCATGGACGAGCCGCATACCTTTGCCTATTCGGTCGAGACGTTCGGCACCGACTACGTGTTCCGCGTGCACCTGTACCTGGGCTACAAGATCAACCAGCGCGTCAATGCCTACCTGCGTCAGGTTGTTCAGGACCTGGCTGCCACCGGCGAGCTGCCGCCGCAGACGCATGACTACTCGGTCTACAAGGATCCGGGTAACATCGGCACGTTCAAGTTCGTCCTGATCCGTAAGCTTCTGGCGCCCGAAAGCGATGTGGAGCCCAGCGAGCGTACGGCCATCACGCTCAAGTACATCATTCGCCGCGCCGCCGGCACGCCCGCGCGTTGGTACGGCCTGGAGAACTCCAACGTGAGCTTTGAGTACGTGCCGCTGTTCACCAAGTTCAAGGCCGTGAACAAGATGCAACGCCTGGCTCCCAACGAGCGGCCGTAGACGTCGGCGGCTACACGGAGTTGGTTTTTGATGGATAAGCATGAGGCCGGGGAGGTAAACATGGATACAAAGGCGCTCGATGGCCGTGAGGCGGTGGTCGAAATGGTGCGTGAGGCGCGCGTCGACGCCGCCGAAGATCGGTTCTTTACGAATCGTGCCAACATGGACATGGCCGACCGCGTGATCTCGATCGTGGCACTGGTATTTGGAGCGGTGTGCGTGTGTGCCCTGCTCGCGCACGTGCTGTTTGTCTAGCGACCGCCGGTTGCAAAGGCTATACACTTGGAACCACCACAAGGGAAACCACCACAAAGGTGCCTGTCCCTTTGTGGTGGTTTTTGTTTTTGAGAGAGGGGCGGGACGCTGATGGACGTCCGTACGGACGGCGATATTGCCGATAGCTTTTGGTGGCGGCGCACAACGCTGACGCGCCGCACTCCTCTGTATGACGCCTGCGTATCGGTGGGGCTGCTGGTCGCGGCGACGATTGTGGGCGCGCTACTCGACCATCCGGGTCTCGCGCCGAGCATCATGATCGTCTATGTGTTTGCCGTTCAGCTGTGCGCATTCTTTACCTGGAGTCGCCTGTATTGCTTGCTGAGCTCGGCTGCCGCCGTGGCGCTCTACAACTTCTTGTTTGTCGACCCGCGCTACTCGCTGTCGCTTATCGACCGCGGCTATCCCGGCATGTTCTTCATCATGTTCGTGGTCTCGCTTGTGTCGAGTTCGATTGCGTTGGCCCTGCGCCGCGCCTTGGCACAGGCTGCCGCCAGCGATCGCCGCACACATATGGTGCTCGAGACCAACCGCATGCTGCAGCGGTGCGCCGATCAGCATCAGATCGTTCACGCCATGGCCACGCAGCTGGCGCGTCTTTCGGGCTGCCCTGTCGTGTGGTACAGCGCCGACGCCGAGGGCGATGACCTGCTGCCGCGCGCGACTTACACGGCCGTGGGCGATGCCGCACCGGTGCACGAACTGGCGCCGCAGATGCCGCCGCGGCTCTCGGCGTCCGCCTATGTGGGAACGCCGCTCGACGCCACGTTTGGCGGCTCGGCGTTTTATGGCATCTACCTGACGGTTCGCACGGGCGACGGCTTCGTCCGCTCGGGCGAACCCGCTTCGGTGGTGGGCGTGCTGGCTATCGTTGCCGAGCCCGACGTGCTGACGCATGAGGAGCGGACACTTGCCGATGCCATCGTGAGCGAAGGCGAGCTGGCGCTCGACCGCGCCCGCGCCATGGAGGCCCGCGAGGAAGCGGCGGTGCTCGCCAAAAACGAACAGTTGCGCGCCAACCTGCTGCGCTCCATCTCGCACGACCTGCGCACACCGCTCACCAGTATTTCAGGCAATGCCGATGTCCTGCTCGACCAGGGTTCGACCGGCACCGCGGTGCTCGACGCCCAAACGCGCCGCGGCCTGCTTCTATCCATTCGCTCGGATGCGCTGTGGCTCAACGCCACCGTCGAGAACCTGCTCGCCATCACCAAGCTCGAGGGCGGCGGCATGCATCTGTCGACTACGCTCGAGCTCATGGACGATATCCTGGAGGAGGCGCTGCGCCACGTGAACCCTGCCGTGCGCGAGCACGACCTTAAGGTGGTGGCGTGCGATGAGCCGGCGCTCGTCAACGTCGATGCGCGCCTGATGGTGCAGCTGGTGGTCAATCTGGTGAACAACGCCATCACCTATACGCCCGCAGGCTCGCATATCATGATTTCGATTAGCGTCGACGATGGACGCGTGGAGTGCTCGGTGGCCGATGACGGCCCGGGCATTGCGCCCGAGGACCGCGAGCGAATCTTTGAGTCGTTCTACACCGCCAACCACGGTCTTGCCGACAGCCATCGCAGCGTGGGCCTGGGTCTTTCGCTCTGCCGCTCCATTGCGCTGGCGCATGGCGGTAGCATAGAGGTTGCCGCGGCGGACCCGCACGGCTCGGTCTTTACGATTGAGCTTCCTGCCGCCGACGTTTCGTTTGATAAGGAGTAGCGCTGTGCCGAACTCTGCCGTAAAACCGCTCATCTTGGTCGTTGAGGACGACCCCGCCGTCCGCAATCTTATTGTTGCCGCGCTCGAGGCGCACGGCTTGCGCCATATGGCTGTGGAGACCGCCCATGCCGCTATCGCCGCCGCCTCGTCGCAGACGCCGAGCATTGTGCTGCTCGATCTGGGCCTGCCCGATATGGACGGCGTCAAGGTGGTGGAGTCGGTGCGCGCATGGTCGGGCATGCCGATTATCGTGGTCTCGGCGCGCAGCGAGGACGCGGACAAAATCCGCGCGCTCGATGCCGGTGCCGACGACTACCTGACCAAGCCGTTTTCGGTCGAGGAACTGCTCGCGCGCATTCGCACGACGCTCAGGCGCCTTTCGTATGCGCAGACGGGCGGCGTTGTCTCCGAGGGCTCGTTCGATACCGGTGAGCTGCATATCGATTTTGATGCCGGCATCGCCACGATGGATGGCGAGGAACTGCATCTGACGCCGATCGAGTATAAGCTCCTGTGCCTGCTGGCGCATAACGCCGACAAGGTACTGACGCACCAGTTTATCCTGCACGAGATTTGGGGCACGGCAACTAAGAGCGACCTGGCGAGCCTGCGCGTCTTTATGGGCACGCTGCGCAAGAAGATCGAGTCCGACCCCGCGCATCCGCGCTATATCCAGACGCACGTGGGTATTGGTTACCGATTGGTCATCCAGGGATAGGTCGGCATCCGCCATCCCAATATGAGTTGCGGTGAAATACGGTCTAAATTTGCCTAATTCCAGGCAAAACAGTCCGTATTCCACCGCAACTTTGTTATTTGCCCTTGGGCTTGCTGGCGTAGAACTTCTTCTTTTTGGACTTGCCGGCGGGGGAGGGCTTGCCAGCAAAGTTGGACTTGCCGTTGCCGGTCTGCACGTGCGCGGGCACTGCCGCGCGAGGCTTACGGGCCTCGGGGTTACGCAGCTCCTCGACGCGCTCGGCAATTTCCTCGGCGCTAAAGCCGACCTCGGCCATGGCGTCCTCGATGGGCAGGCGGCGCACGATATAGCAGTGGTGCACCTTCTGGTTGCGCGCGAAGTCCTCGGGGATGGTCTGTGCCGTAATGTCCTCCAGCACCACGCCCGCGCGCGCGAGCTTGCGCGTCTCGGGGCGGAAGCCGCGCAGGTTGCAGCTAAAGATGGCGTGGCCGCCCTGTGCGAGCAGGCGCGATACGCCGGCCAAAAGCTCAACATGGTCGCGCTGGACATCCCAGGTGCGGCGGCCCATCTTGGACGAGTTCGAAAACGTGGGCGGGTCGACAAAGATCAGGTCCCAGCGGTTGCGCGTCTGGCGCTGGTCGCGAATCCAGGCGAGCACGTCGTCGCGCACAAAATGATGCTGCGGACCAACAAAGCCGTTCTGGCGCATATTGCGCTCGGCCCAGTCCAGGTAGGTGTTGGAAAGGTCGACCGTCACGGTCTCCTCGACGCCGCCATCGGCCGCGTAGCAGGTGGCAGTGCCAGTGTAGGCAAACAGGTTGAGGAAGCGGCGCGCCTGCTTGGCGTGCTCGCGCACTAGGTTGCGGGTGACGCGGTGATCCAGGAAGATGCCCACATCCAGATAGTCGTCAAAGTTGACGGCAAAGGTAAGGCCGCCCTCTTCGATGAGTGGCAGACGACGGCGTGCGATATTGGCGCGCTCGCCCGAGCCGCCCTTGCCGGCGCCCTGCTTGCCGTACTGCGAGCCGCCGCGCGAACGCATGCGGGCCTTGGCGTGCACATGCTCGGCCGGAACATCAAGGATGCGCGGCGCGATGGCCAGAATGTCGAGCATGCGGGCCTGGGCTAGCGCGGGGTCGATGGTCTTGGGCGCGGCGTATTCGGCGATGACGAGCCAGCGGCCCGGCGTCTGCGGGCAACCCTCGTACAGGTCGATGGCGGCGGAGTAGTCGGGCAGGTCGGCATCGTAGACGCGGTAGCAGCTTACGCCCTCGCGCTTGGCCCACTTGCGGCGCAGGCGCGCGTTCTTGCGCAGGCGGTTGGCGAACTGCTCGGACCCGGGGATGAGCACGGGCAGCGGCTTGCCGTCGCCCAAGTCGAGCGTGGCGGCAGGTTCGGGCATGGAGGAAGCGGCGGCTTCGTCTTCGACGTCCGTGGACTGTTCCTCGGCGTTTATGCTGGTCGCAGCCTCGAATGCCGCGGCGGCGTGGTCGAGCGAGTGCCAAACCTCAAGAGCCGCCTCCTCGTTATTGGGCATGACGGCGATGGAGCGCGCGGGCTCGGCATGGAGCGCGCGGGCCATAAGGCCATCGCGGGTGAGCGCAGCGACCGGCGCCGCGGAAAGCTCGGGCGCGCGGCGCAGCTCGCCGACCAGCGTCATGGCGTCGTGCATGAGCGAAAGCGGGGTCTCGGTGGTGTCTGCGACCACGGCGGCACCGGCGACGGCGCCCGCATGGTCCAGCACGGTGGCGGGCTTGGCGGCGCAAAAGTCGACAAAACGCTTGTAGCCAGCGCTCTTGACCATGCGCTCGGCGGTCTTGCGAGCGGCGGGGTCGATGTCTGCGGCCACGATGCGCGCCTGGCGTTCGCGCGCTGCCGCCTCGCGCTCGCGCGCCTCGGCAAGCAGCTGCTCCCACAGAGCGGCGTTGTGCAGCTGCCAGCCCTCAAAGCCCCAGCGCTCGCGTGCGGCGCCCGGGGCGCGGTCGGTCAGAATGTTCACGGCTTCCAGCAGCAGGCCGCCGCCGGCGCACGAGGCATCGATCAGCGTGGGAAGGGCTTCATTTTCGTAATCGTCGGCCGTCAGCTCGCGCTCGCATAGCGCGGTCCAGCCGACCTGCGCCAGCACCAGGGCGGCGTAGTCGGGGCGCAGCACGTGCGCGCCCTCGCCGGCGCGGGTCGCTGCGGGCGGCAGGCGTTTGAACAGCGGGTCGCCCGAAAGGTCTAGGCTTATGCTCGCGCGGCGCTGGCGCAGCGAAAGCAGTAGGTGAACATCGGGGTCGGCGGCATCGACATCGGCGCGACGGCCCGTGGTCTCGGCCAGGCGGTCGCACAGCGCGTCTTTGGCGCGCAGGGCCGAGAAACGCGTGTTGCGCAGCTGCTCGGTCACGCCGCGGGCGGTGATGGCAATGGTGGCGCCGGGGCGGACGATGTTCTCCCAGGCGATGTCGTAAACGCTATCGTACAGCTCGTCGGCGTCCTGCGCCTCAAAGCGCCCGAGCACCGCAAACACGCGGCTCGCCAGACGCGACCACAGACAGGCGCGGTAGCCTTCTTCGAGCTCGCCCTCAAACGTGGCGCGGCCCTTCAGCCGGCGAACATGCGAAAGCCCGAGGCGTTTAAGCTCATCGGCGAGTGCGGACTCAAAGCCCTCGGGGCAGCTTGCGTAAAATTCCATGGGTGACCTCTCTGGTTGCGTCGCTCCATTATATGATGGATGCTTCGTTTACTCTCGCCCCCGAAAGGAACCCATATGATTGATGCGTGCCCCGATTCTGCCGTGCTCTTTTTTGACGTGGACGGCACGCTGACGTCGTTCGATCCCGACAACATGACCGACAAGGACTTTTCGGCGGTTCGCCCCTCGCAGGCGGTGATCGAGGCGTTTCATCGCCTGCGCAATGCGGGTCACCAGGCATTTATCTGCACGGGTCGTCCCTTGTGGCTGATTGCCGATGGTCTGCGTGCTTTGGAGCCTGCGGGTGTCGTTGCCATGGCGGGAGCGACACTCGAGGTCGAGGGCCGCGTGGTACACGAGGACTGCTTTGACGAGGACATTGTCGAGGAGCTTGCACGCCGTATGGCCGCGGCAGGGATTGAGGCCTTTTTCGAGACCAACGTGGCTACTTTTGCCTTGGAACCCGCGGGCGTTGAGCAGTCGTCTCTGATCGGCACTTCTGTGGTGCACAGCGCCGAGGAAATGCGCGTCGACGGCAGTCTGCGCGTGGGCAAGGTATGCCTCAATGTGCCCAGTTTGGCTCGCGTAGCCAACGATGACGGCTTTATCGATCGCGAGTTTGAGCTGTGCAACACCGGTGGCCAGAATCGCGAGCTGAGCCCCAAGGGCATCGACAAGGGCGTGGGCGTGGCGCGAGCGCTGGAATACCTGGGTCGCACCGGCAACGCGCGCACCTTTGGCTTTGGTGATTCCGGCAACGACCTGGGCATGCTCGCTGCGGTCGAGACGGCTGTCGCCATGGGCAACGCCATGCCTGAGGTCAAGGCGGTCGCCGACTACGTGACCGACGATGTCGCACACGACGGCACCGTCACAGCGATGCAGCATTTCGGCCTCATCTAATGAATCCCGCGTTCTGACGTTTGCTCAAACTGCGACTCTTCGCTTTTGCATGCTCAATCGATTTATCAATCCAAACACTGAGGTGTTTATACCGTTCGCCGAGAAGATAAAAAACCGCAGCTCACGCCTTGATAAACGTAGGTAAAGTGTTTAGCAGTTTAACGCCCATGTGCAAGCGAAAGGAATCAGGCAGATGGCAATCAAGGTGTTCGCTGACGGTGCAAACCTCGAGGGCATGCTCGACATGTACGAGAACGGCAACGTTCAGGGTTTCACGACCAACCCGTCCCTTATGAAGAAGGGCGGCGTGACGGATTACCGCGCGTTTGCCAAGGAGGTCCTGACCCACATCACCGATGTGTCCGTCTCGTTTGAGGTCTTTGCCGATGACGTCGAGACCATGGAGGTCGAGGCGCGCGAGATCGCTACCTGGGCCGAGAACGTCTACGTCAAGATTCCGTGCGTGACCACCAAGGGCGAGTCCACCGCCGAGCTGGTGCGCAAGCTGTCGGCCGACGGCATCAAGGTCAACGTCACCACCATCTTTACGCCTAAGCAGGTTGACGAGATGGTCGAGGCCGTTGACACCGAGACGCCGTCCATCATCTCGCTCTTTGCCGGCCGCATCGCCGACACCGGCGTCGACCCCATTCCGTTTATGACGGAGTCGGTCAAGAAGGCCGCCATCAAGCCCAACTGTGAGGTCCTGTGGGCGTCCACGCGCGAGCTCATCAACATTTACCAGGCCGAGGCCTGCGGTTGCCAGATCATCACGGTGCCCAACGGCATCCTGGCCAAGCGCAAGAACATCGGCCGTGACCCGTACGAGGTCTCGCTCGACACCGTCCGCGGCTTTGCCAAGGATATCGCGGCGCTCGGTTTCCATATCCTGCCGTAACGCGAACACTGGCTACGCCGCGGGTTGTTCGCCCCGGCTTTTCCTTTCCCTACCGCTCACGCGCTTCGCGGGGGTCGCGCTAGGCAAAGGAAAGGCCGGGGCTGCCGGCACGAGCTTGCCAGTAAGTTGGCGCTTGGCTTCCATATCCTGCCGTGGGCAAAGGTACCCCCGCCTGCGCCGTGCAAAATTGAGAGTATTCAGCAAGGTAAAGGCTTTTACCAGTTAACCGAAGCACGGAACAGCCCCCGTTTTGGCTCTGATGATGCTAAAACGGGGGCCGTTTTTGACTTTATTGCCTCTGAGGGGCGTTCGGGGCGGCGGAAATTGCAGAATACTCGCGATTTTGCACGTCGCGAGAGGGGGGACCCTTGCTTTAGGTGGTTTACTTCCCCTGCACCATGGTGAGCGAGATCTTCTTGCGGTCGCGATCGACCTTTTCCACCCACACCTTTACCGTGTCGCCGACGCGCACCACGTCGCTCGGGTGCTTGACGAAGCGGTTGGCCAGCTTGGAGATGTGCACGAGGCCGTCCTGGTGCACACCCACGTCGACGAAGGCGCCAAAGTCGACGACGTTGCGCACCGTGCCCTTGAGTTCCATGCCGGGCTCCAGGTCGTCGATGGAAAGTGCCGAGCGGCTAAAGGCCACCTCGGGCGCGTCGTCGCGCGGGTCGCGGCCGGGCTTCTTGAGCTCGTTGACAATGTCGATGAGCGTCAGGGTGCCGCAGTCCAGGTCGCTTGCCAGCGCCGAGATGCTGCCCAGGCGGCGCTCGATGTCGGGCACGCCGCCGCGGCTGAGCTCGCTTGCTTTAACGCCGGCGCGTTCCAAGACGGACGTGGCCACCTCGTAGCTTTCGGGGTGGACGCTCGTTGCGTCGAGCGGGTTCTTACCGCCGCTAATTCGCAAAAAGCCTGCAGCGTTGAGATATGCCTTGGGTCCCAGCTTGGGGACCTTCTTGAGCTGGCGGCGATCGGTGAAGGCGCCGTTTTCCTCGCGGAAAGCCACGATGTTCTTGGCCACGCTCGGCGTGATGCCCGAAACGTATCCCAGCAGGCTCGCGCTCGCGGTGTTGACGTCGACGCCCACGCGGTTGACGACGTCCTCCACCACGTGGCCCAGGGTGCGCGAGAGCTCGGCCTGGTCAAGGTCGTGCTGGTACTGGCCCACGCCGATGGACTGGGGCGGAATCTTGACGAGCTCTGCCAGTGGGTCCTGCAGGCGGCGGCCCAGGCTCATGGCGCCGCGCACGGTGACGTCCAGGTCGGGATACTCCTGGCTCGCGAGCTCGGAGGCGGAGTACACCGACGCGCCGGCCTCGTTAACAATGGTGTATCGCAGCCCAGGCGCCTGCTCGGCAATGAACTCCGAGACGACTTCCTCGGTCTCGCGGCTGGCGGTGCCGTTGCCGATGACGATGGTGTTGACGCCGTCCTTCTTGACGAGGCGGGCGAGCTCGCGCTTGGTGCCGGCGACGTCGTGGCGCGGCTTGGTGGGGTAGACCACGCCGTGGTCGAGCAGCTTGCCGGTCTCGTCCATGACGGCGACCTTGCAGCCGGTGCGGTAGCCCGGATCGAGCGCGAGCACGCGGGCGCCGCGCACGGGGCGTGCCGAGAGCAGCCCCTCGAGATTCTTGGCAAAGACATTGATGGCCTCGGTCTGGGCGCGGACGGTGAGTTTGGCGCGGGCCTCGCGCTCCAGCGAGGGGGCCATAAGGCGCTTGTAGCCGTCGGCGATGGCGGCGTCAAAGACGGGCGCGAAGACGCCTTGGCGACGGGGCCAACGGCCGCCGAGGCGTGCCGTGGCGGCAGCGCCGTCGACGTTCACGCGCACGCGGAGCTTGCCCTCGCGCTCACCGCGGTCGATAGCCAGCACGCGGTGGTTGGGAATACGGCGCAGCGGCTCGTCAAAGTTGTAGTACGGCTCGTAGGGGGTCTTCTCGGCGGGGTCGGTGGCCTCGACGACGATATCGGCGGTGTTTTGCGTAAAGGCGCGCAGGTCGGCGACGTTTTCGGGATCCTCGGCTACCGTCTCGGCCACGATGTCGGCCGCACCCGCGAGTGCCTTTTCGGGCGTGTCGAAGCCGGCCTCCTCGTTGACGTATGCCGCGGCGGCGTCGAGCGCGCTGCCCTTGGCCGAGGCCTGCATGATGATCATGTTGGCGAGCGGCTCCAGGCCTGCCTCGCGGGCCTTCTGTGCGCGAGTCATGCGCTTTTTGCGGTAGGGCTTGTAGAGGTCCTCGACACGCTGGAGCTGCGTGGCCTCGCGAATCTGCTGCTCGAGTTCGGGCGTGAGTTTGCCCTGGGCGTCGATGAGCAGAATGACGTCCTCTTTTCGCTGCTCAAGATTGCGCAGGTAGGACAGACGCTCGTCGAGTGCGCGCAGGGCGACGTCGTCCATGCCGCCCGTTGCTTCCTTGCGGTAGCGCGAGATAAAGGGGATGGTGTTGCCCTCGTCGATGAGCTTGACGGCCGCCTCGATGTTGGCGGCCTTAAGGTTGAGCTCGCGGGCGAGCTGGGCGATAAGATCCATGGGACTCCTTGCGTTTAAGGTGCGTTTGCAGCACAGGGCTACCAAGGATACCACCCGTCCCAAAAGGCTGTTTTGGGACCGCGCCACGAAAACGGCCTATCTACTACGTTTTACCCGTAGGGGTCGACCATACCTGGGTTTTCCGAAATCCGGCAAGCCGTTTACCTGCACTGATAATTGT
>CALDBJ010000041.1 GCA_937937835.1 uncultured Collinsella sp. | reverse complement strand
CGCGTTCCGCTGCTCATCGAGGCCGGTGCCGATGTTCTGTGCATCGATTCCTCCGAGGGCTTCAGCGAGTGGCAGAAGCGCACCATCGAGTGGATCCGCGCCAACTATGGCGAGGACGTCAAGGTCGGTGCCGGTAACGTCGTCGACGCCGAGGGCTTCCGCTTCCTTGCCGACTGCGGTGCCGACTTCATCAAGGTCGGTATCGGCGGCGGTTCCATCTGCATTACCCGCGAGACCAAGGGCATCGGCCGTGGCCAGGCCACCGCGCTGATCGACGTCTGCCGCGCTCGTGACGAGTACTACGAGGAGACCGGCGTCTACGTGCCCGTGTGCTCCGACGGCGGCATCGTCTACGATTACCACATGACGCTTGCCCTTGCCATGGGTGCCGACTTCATGATGCTGGGCCGCTACTTCGCTCGCTTCGACGAGAGCCCGACCGAGCGCGTCAACGTGAACGGCCAGTACATGAAGGAGTACTGGGGCGAGGGTTCTGCGCGTGCCCGCAACTGGCAGCGCTACGACCTGGGCGGTGCCGCGAAGCTCAGCTTCGTCGAGGGCGTCGACTCCTACGTCCCGTACGCCGGCTCCCTCAAGGACGGCGTGGGCGGCACGCTTTACAAGGTCAAGTCCACGATGTGCAACTGCGGTGCCCTCTCGATCCCCGAGCTCCAGGAAAAGGCACGCCTGACCCTGGTCAGCTCCACCTCCATCGTCGAAGGCGGCGCCCACGACGTTGTCGTGAAAGACTCCCAGCAGAGCGTTTCCTACCGCTAAGCGGCTTTCCCAAGCACCGCACCTTGCCGTTCAAACCGTCGCTTGCGTACCTAAGTACGCGGCGCTCCTCTTTCACGGCAATCTGCGGCACCTGGAAAACTCGTTCGTGCTAGAACGGGTTTCAGACAAAGGTTGATTCTCAGCCACGTTATTTAGATAAAGCGAGATGCCCGCAAGTCGCAGGCATCTCGCTTGTTGTATTTGCTATCATCATGCGAGTTAACGATGTGACGGGGCGTTCTTACCTTTGCTCGCTGCAAGTTCCGCACGAGCCGAAGAGCACTTAATGTGCTCTTCGTGCGAGCAGGACTGTCCGCAGCAGCGAGTAAAGGTAAGAACGCCCCGTCCCAACCCAGCTAACAAAGGAGCTGATATGTGCGATTGCACAGATCATAAGGATGAGATCCCTGCCTACGACGCGCAGGCCATTGAGTCCAGGTGGATGAAGGCCTGGGAGGACTCTAACCTCTTTGCCGTCGACACCGACGACAGCAAGCCCAAGAAGTATGTGCTCGAGATGTTCCCGTATCCGTCGGGCGACCTGCACATGGGCCACGCGCGCAACTATACCATCGGCGATGCCATGGCCCGTCAGGCCCGCATGCGCGGCTACGACGTGCTGCATCCCATCGGCTTCGATGCCTTTGGCCTGCCCGCCGAGAACGCCGCCATCAAGCACAACACGCAGGCTGCCGCCTGGACGTATAAGAACATGGACCAGGCGCTCGCCACGATGAAGCGCATGGGTTTCTCCTACGATCTGGATCGCATGGTCAAGACCTGCAGCCCCGACTACTACCGTTGGGGTCAGTGGATCTTTGAGAAGATGTGGGAAAAGGGCCTGGTCTACCGTAAGAAGAATCCGGTCAACTGGTGCCCCACCTGCAAGACCGTTCTGGCCAACGAGCAGGTTACCGAGGGCAAGTGCTGGCGCTGCGGCACCGAGCCCGAGAAGCGCGACCTTGAGCAGTGGTACTACAAGATTACCGAGTACTCCCAGGAGCTGCTCGATGATCTGGAGAAGCTCCCCGGCTGGCCCGAGCGCGTCAAGCAGATGCAGGCCAACTGGATCGGTCGCTCCGAGGGCGCCGAGGTCGACTTTACCCTGTGCGACCAGGATGGCGAGCCCATCGAGGGCGACGAGGGCAAGATCACCGTCTTCACCACGCGTGCCGATACCCTTTTTGGCGTCTCCTTCTTTGTCCTGGCTCCCGAGTACGCCGGCCTGCACGAGCTCGTCGAGGGCACGGAGTACGAGGAGGCCGTCACCAAGATCGTCGAGGACTCCAAGCATATCTCTGCCGTCGAGCGTGCCCAGGGCACCCTCGAGAAGCACGGTGCCTTTACCGGCCGCTACGTGGTGAACCCGGTCAACGGCGAGAAGGTCCCCGTGTGGGTTGCCGATTATGTCGTTGCCGACTACGGTACCGGTGCCGTCATGGCCGTTCCCTGTGGCGACCAGCGCGACTTTGAGTTTGCCCGTAAGTACGACCTGCCGATCGTGCCGATTATCCTGGACGATGACGATCGCGCTGCCGTCGAGGCCAGCGGCGAGACCATCGATACCTTCCATGCCGAGACCGTCGACTGGGATTGCGCCCACGCTGCCGAGGGCACGCTCGTCCAGTCCGGCAAGTACACCGGCATGCGCGGCGGTAAGCACTCCGAGGGTGAGGCTGCGATCGTGGCCGACCTCGAGGCCATGGCCTGCGGTCGTCGCAAGGTCGAGTTCCGTCTGCGCGACTGGCTCATTTCCCGTCAGCGTTATTGGGGCAACCCCATCCCGGCCATCCACTGCGAGCACTGCGGCATCGTGCCCGTGCCCGAGGATCAGCTGCCGGTGACGCTGCCCGAGAACCTGGACTTGGGCGCCGGCGAGACCCTCGCCGAGTGCAAGGACTTCTACGAGACCACCTGCCCGGTCTGCGGCCGCCCGGCCAAGCGCGAGACCGATACCATGGACACCTTCACCTGCTCTAGCTGGTATTACCTGCGCTATACCGATCCGCACAACACCGAGCTGCCCTTCTCTCGCGAGGCCGCCGACCGTTGGATGCCCGTCGATAACTACATCGGCGGCATCGAGCACGCCATTCTGCACCTGCTCTACAGCCGTTTCTTTACCAAGGCGCTGCGCGACCTGGGCTTACTGAGCGTGGACGAGCCCTTCACCAACCTGCTGTGCCAGGGCATGGTCAAGGACGAGAACGGCGATACCATGTCCAAGTCCAAGGGCAATGTGGTGCCCCCGAGCTCGGTCATCGAACCCTACGGTGCCGACACCATGCGTCTGGCGATCTTGTTTATCGCTCCGCCCGAGAAGGACTTCGACTGGGATCCCAAGGCCGTCGAGGGCGCTAACCGCTTTATCAAGCGCGCCTGGCGTATTGTTTGGCAGCTCGTCCAGTCCGGTGACGCCAACGTGGCCTTCGACAAGTCCGCGCTCGACGAGGTTGCGATGAAGCTCTATCGCGAGCGTCACCGCACCATCGCCAAGTGCACCGAGGACTTCGATCGCGGCCAGTTCAACACCGCCATCTCGGCCGTCATGGAGCTCGTCAACGCGGCGAGCGCCTACCTCAACGCCACCGAGGGTACCGTCCGCGACAAGGCGCTGTGCTACGGCGTGGCTAAGGATATCGTGAGCGTCCTTGCCCCCATCTGCCCGTTCTGGGCCGACGAGCTGTGGCACGAGGCCCTCGGCTGCGAGGGCAACGCCTACACCGCCGCCTGGCCCGAGTTCGACCTGGCCGAGTCCGTTGAGGACACGGTGCAGATCGTCGTCCAGGTGCTCGGCAAGGTCCGCGGCCGCGTCGACGTTGCCCGCGATGCCTCAAATGAGGATATGCAGGCTGCCGCCGAGGTCGCTGTCGCCAAGTGGCTCGAGGGCAAGACGGTCGTCAAGGCCATCTGCGTGCCCGGCAAGCTGGTCAACCTGGTGGTCAAGTAAGCACTGCGCGCCTAGCTGACGCATAAAAGACGAGGGGCGATCCGGTTGGGTCGTCCCTCGTTTTTCATGTACCTGTCCTGATGTCTGCGGTCAATTGTCCTATTCTTGTGGAGAAGCTGTGCGCACGCTGACCTGCAGATTCGTACTGTGCTTGCACGTTTCCGCAGCTATTGGTATAGTTTGCTTGCAAATGAAGTTGTAATTGAAAGAAGTGGGGTTTCGGCCCCGCTTCTTTTTTGTATGGATGGAGGTGCCGCAATGGTCAAGACCAAGACCGAGCAGGCGATCATCAACGCGCTCGAGGCCGTCGCTCCCCAGCACGATGTCGACATCGTCGACGTCGAGCTCGTGGGTGCCACCAAGGCCCCCTGCGTGCGCGTGCGTATCGAGGGTGCCGAGGGTCAGAGCCTGTCGCTCAACGACGTCACGGCCAACACCAAGTGGGTCGGCGATGTGATTGAGGAGCTCGACCCCATCTCTTCGAGCTATACGCTCGAGGTGTCGAGCCCTGGCATGGCGCGCCCGCTACGCCGCCCGTGCGACTTTGCCCGCTTTGTGGGCGAGAACTGTGAGCTCACCTCCACCGCCACCGAGGGCCGTCGCAAGTACGCCGGCAAGATTGCCGCCGCCACCGAGGCGAACGTGACCCTCGAGCTCGAGGACGGCGAGTCCGTCACCCTCGATTTCTCTGATGTTAAAAAGTGCAAGTTGAAGCCCACCTACGACTTCAAGCCCGCGAAGGAAGGAAAGTAAGATGGCAGCATCCGACATGATGTCCGCCCTGAT
>CALDBJ010000040.1 GCA_937937835.1 uncultured Collinsella sp. | reverse complement strand
GGAGCGCTCCCGCAAACTGCCTCTTGACAACTTATAGGAGCGTCGGTTTTGTTTTTGGGATTTTCTGTATGGTCGGAGGTTCGCTATCCAGCCCCGTAATCCGGCATAGTTTTGTTCGCGGCGGCTCCACCGCGCGTTTAAGCGCGGGGCCGGTGGGGCATTTTTGCCCCACCGGCCCTATTCCAGCTCTATTCCGGCTTGGTTTCTACCGTGGGAGTCTTATCCGCCGCAACTGGAGCACGGGCGGTGTCCATAGTCAGGCAATGTTTGGGGCAGCTCTCGACGCACTCGCCGCACACCACGCAGGCATACGGATCGATCGACCACGTTCCGCCCTTGCGATCGACCGCGAGCGCGCCCGCCGGGCAACGACGCGCGCACATCCCGCAGCAGATGCACACGTCCATGTCGTTAACGATATGTCCGCGCAAACGCTCGGGCGCCGCGAGCTTCTCCTGCGGATAGCACACCGTTACCGGCTGCTTGACCATAGAGCCCAAGGCCGTCTTGGCAAATGTCAGCAAACTCATGCCGTGCCTACCTTTCCGTGCAGCTAATGCAGGGGTCGATGGTCAGGATAATCATGGGCACGTTGGCAAGGAGCACGCCCTGCAGCGCATGCGTCAGACCCGCCAGATTTTGCGACGTCGGCGTGCGTACGCGGAAACGGTCCAGATTCTTGGTGCCGTTGCCGCGCACATAGTAATACGCCTCGCCGCGCGGTTGCTCAATCACAACCTCGCCGCGTGCGCCGTCGGCCGGCGTAAGCTTGGTGCGCCCGCCGATCCCGTCGTGCGGAATCTTGCCCACAAGCTCCTTAATGATGTCCATGGCCTGCGTGACCTCGGCACAGCGCACCTGGCAGCGGGCATAGCAATCGCCATCGGTAGCAACGATGGGCTCAAACGCAGCCAGATCCGCATAGGCACCGTCGTCAAACATGCGCACGTCGTAATCCACGCCCGATGCGCGCCCAAACGGACCGACCATCGAAAGCTCCAGCGCGTCTTTCTTGCTAATCATGCCCACGCCATGCAGGCGCTCGCCGCAGCTGTTGTCGTCCAAAAACGTATGCACCAGGGCCTCGTAGTCAGGACGCATGGCATCGAGCGTCTGGACAATACCCGCCAGCTCGGAGTCCTCAATGTCGTGTTTAAGGCCGCCGATCTCGTTGATCGACAAAATCACGCGGCCGCCGCACGTGCTCTCGAAGATCTTGAGAATCTGCTCGCGTAGGGTCCACGAACGATAGAACAGCGCCTCGAAACCAAAGGCATCGGCGAGCAGGCCCAGCCACAGCAGGTGCGAGTGAATGCGCGAAAGCTCGTGCAGAATGGTGCGGATATACTGCACGCGGCCGGGCACCTCGATGTCGAGCATGCGCTCGCAGGCGCTGGCATAGCCGCAGCTGTGGCCCACGGCGCAGATGCCGCAGATGCGCTCGGCGATGTAGCCAAACTGGTGCATGTCGCGCTTTTCGGTAAGTTTCTCGAGCCCGCGGTGCACAAAGCCGATTTGCGGAATCGCCTCGATGACGCGGTCGTCCTCGATCACCAGGTCCAGATGAAGCGGCTCGGGCAGCACCGGGTGCTGCGGGCCAAACGGAATAACGGAGCGATGCGCCATGGACCTTACGCCTCCTTTTTCTGCTTGTCGCGGGCGGCCTTGGCGGCAAGCGCCGCGCGGACCTTGGCCGCTTTCTCGGGATCCATGGCGGCGAGCTTTGCCTCCATCTCGGCAGCCTTGAGCGCGGCCTTGGCGGCAGCCTCATCGTGCTGAGCATCGGAGCCGCCAGCCGCAGCGGGCTTGGCGGCAGCGTCTGCAGCATCGCCAGCGCCCGCAGCGCCCTCCCCCGCAGCGGCCGCGGCAGCGGCGGCCTTTTCGGCCGCGACCTTGCGCGCCTTGGCCTCGGCAGCCGCGCGGACCTTCATGGCTTTCTCGCGCGCGGCCTTCACCTCGGGCGTGATAACGCTCATGGGCTCGGCAGTCGAGACCTGGTAGAAAAAGCCCTTAAAGTCGAGCTGCATGTCGGTGATGGCAAGCCCAAACAGGTCGTGCGCCTCATTTTCAAACGGGAACACCGCGGGGTAATACGAGCTGATGGACGGAATCTCCTGGTACTGGTCGATGCCCTCGACTACCAGGTTCTCAATCGCATAGTTGCCGTCCTGCGCGATCTGCTCTTGCGCAGCGCGGACGTTGATAAACGTATAGACCAGGCGATACGATCCGTCGTCCACACAGCGCTCGGCATGCATCTGCACAAAGCGCGCGCCGACGCCCTTGAGCGCCTGGACATGCGACAGAAGCTCGTCGATCCCAACGGTGGCATAGATAGCCTTTTGCATTACTCGGCCTCCTTTGCAGCGACGGGCGCTGCGGGTTTCTCGGCAGGCGCGTCACCGGCACCGTCAGCCCCGGCCCCAGCTGCAGCCACGAACCCGTCCTCGCCCAACTCGACGCCGCCATCCCAGGTAGCAGCGCCGCCCACGGTAAGCGGGTCACCGCCGGCGCGCATCACGGCCTCCTTCTGATCAAGGATGCCGCACGCCCCCACGATGGCATCGATCACGGTCTCGGGACGAATGGCGCACCCGGGCGCATACACGTCCACGGGAATCGCGCGGTCCACGCCGCCGATCACGTTATAGGCATCGCGGAATACGCCGCCCGAACACGCGCAAATGCCGCACGCCACCACGCACTTGGGCTCGAGCATCTGGCTGTAGATCTGGCGCACGACGGGCAGGTTCTGGGCATTGACCGACCCCGTCACCAAAAAGATATCCGCATGCTTGGGGTTGCCGGTGTTGACCACGCCAAAGCGCTCCGCATCGAACAGCGGCGTGAGCGAGGCCAGCACCTCGATATCGCATCCGTTGCAGCTCGAGCCGTCGTAATGAATGACCCACGGCGAGCGCGACATTTTATGATCCATGGATGCCGCCTCCTAAATAAACACGTCGACGAGGATGGGCATAAGGTTGAGCAGGCCAAACACCAGCGCCACGCCCCATCCGAGCCTAAAGCAGCTGCGCCAGGTGCTGCGTGCGAAGGTGTTGTCGATCAGGACCTCGACAAAATACGTCGCGGCCATCACGACCAGGGCTACAACCCAGCTCACGGGGTTGTCCCAGACAAAGAACATGCCCACCCACATCAAAAACAGCACGGTCTCGCACCAGTGCATAAGGGTCATCTTGGCCAGCGTGCCGCCGCTCATCTCGGTGGCGACGCCCTGGACGATCTCCTGATGCGCATGATGCGAGTACGAAAGGTCAAACGGCGACTTGCGCAGCTTGATGGTAAGCACCGCGAGCAACGCGAGGAAAATGGGCGCGCTGTGCACGATGATGGGGACCGACTGCCCCGTCACGGCGATGGAATCAAAGCTGTCGGTGGCAAGGTACAGGCCCACGCTCATCAGCAAAACGGCGGGCTCGTAACTCATAACCTGCAGTAACTCACGATCGGCGCCAACCTGGGCAAACGGGCTTTGCGTCGAGGCGGACGCCAGCACCACAAAGATCGCGGCGAGCGTCACCATAAAGGCGCACAGCAGCGTGTTGGAGCCCGATACAAAGATGCCGCCGCCTACCACGGTAAAGATGAGCGCGCACGCCATATAGGTGTCGTCCATGGTGTTTACGCTGGCGGGGGCCTTGCGCAGCAGCTTGGCCACATCGTAGAAGGGCTGCAGCAGACGCGGACCCACACGGCCCTGCATACGGGCCGAAAGCTTGCGGTCAAGACCGTCAATCAAACCGCCCACAAGCGGCGCAATCAAGGCAAACGCCACGGTGCCAATAAAAATGCCCACGACGCCCGAACCCTCGAAATACTTGCCGCGCAGCACCGAGGGCGCGCTCATGGCAAGTCTCTCGGGCCCAATCCACGCGCAACACAGCAGCGCAAACAAGATGATGCTGCAGCACACGACGCTACCCGCGGGGCCAATACGCTTCTCGCCAAGGGCGTCCTCCGAGTACCAATTGCGCTTTTCGGCCTTCACCTCGTGCCCCATCGAGCCGCGGAAATGGCGATATTTGTCGGTTCCCACGCCCGAAAGATATACGTTTACATGCGGTTTGTTGCTCACGCGGAATGAAGTCAGCAGCACCACGGCGATAAACGCCACGATAACCACCATCAGGTACATGGCGTCCTTGCCAATAACGTACGGCACGCGGCCAAACACCATGGCCAAGTAAGGCGACACCAGACCGCTCGAGATAACCGGGAACGCCACGCAGCACAGAATCAGCAGCGCGGCGATGGTGTTGAGGGCCATCCATTCGGTCTTATGGACATTGACCTCAACGTTTTGAGCCGTGGGGTCGACACCCGAAAGCTTGGCAAGCCACTTGCCCCAGAAGAAGAACGTCGCTGCCGAGCCAAAGGCCAGCACCATAATCATGAGCACGTTGCCGGTCTGTGCAAACGCCACCAGGGCGCCCCACTTGGACACGAGCATGCCAAACGGCGCCACAAACATGCCCATGATGCCCAGCATCATCAGGCGCGTCAGGTGCGGCATGCGGCTGAACATGCCGTCCATGTCCTCGATATTGCGGCTGCCGATATGATGCTCGGCCGTGCCCACGCACAGGAACAGCAACGACTTTGCCACCGTGTGGAACAGGATCAGGAAGATGGCCGCCCATACGGCCTCGGGCGCGCCGACACCCAAGCAGGCACTGATGAGGCCCAAGTTGGAAATGGTGGAGTACGCGAGCACACGCTTGGCGTTGCTCTGCGAGATGGCCATGAGGGCAGCGAGCAAAAACGTGATGGCACCCACACTCGTGACCATAAAGCCGGTCACGGGATAGATGGCATAGAGCGGGCTCAGCTTGACCATCAGGAACACGCCGGCTTTGACCATGGTTGACGAGTGCAGCAGGGCGCTCGTGGGCGTGGGGGCAACCATGGCGCCCAGCAGCCAAGTGTGGAACGGCATCTGTGCGGCCTTGGTAAGGGCGGCGAGCGATAGCAGGACGACCGGCATCACCAGCAGTGCGGACTGCGCGGTACCGGCGCCGGAAAGCTCGATCATGCCCGAGATGGTCAGCGGCATGCCGTTGACGTGCAGAAACATAAGGCCCGCCAAAAACGCGATGCCGCCCAGCATGTTGAGGATGATCTGGGTAAAGGCGTTTTTAATGGCCTCGGGCGTGCGCGTGTAGCCAATCATGAGGAACGAGCACACGGTGGTGATTTCCCAGCCGCAGAACAGCCACTCAAGGTTGTCGCTCGTCACGATGACGAACATGGCCGAGAGGAACAGGAACATGAGCGCCAGGAACTGCGGGCGACGGTCGGGCGCGGTCTGCCCGCGCAGCGCGGCCTCGTGCTCGTCATGGGCCTGGAAGTCCTTCATGTAGCCCAGGGCATACACGCAGATAAGGCTGCCGACAATGCCAACGGCGAGCACCATGATCACACTCATGTAGTCCAGGTAGAGCGGGGTTGCGGTGACGGCTTCGGTCGCGGGCAGCGTCATGGCTGCAAAGGCGAGCGAGCCCACCAGTTGGACTATGCCGAGCACCGTGGTGAGCGCGTTCCTATATTTGTACGCGTTGTATAGGATGACGGCGCACAGGATGACGTCGATGACGGAGCTGATGATCGAGAGCACATGCGAGGTACCGGGGGCAACCTCAAAGCTCTGCGGACCCGTGCCAAAAAACATGACGGCGACTACAACTGTCACCGCCATAATAATGCCGGAACCTATGAGCCCCACCGCATCGCGGGCGCGGTCACCGCGCGCGAGCAGCATGCCCAGCGCCGGTACCAGCGGAAACAGGGTAAGGAAATACAGTAGCGTCATACCATCACTCCCCCATGCAAAAACGCTGCAATTGTTTAACGTTATAGCTCAATTGAGGAGCAGCGGCGGCAGGTTTTCGGTCAACTGGGGAGTTTTAGGCGTACGGGGTAAGGGCACGTCCGCTTTGGAGCAGCGGGGCGACGCTCCCCTATCGCAGCGACAGGCGCGCGGGCCACTGCGCGCAGTTTATTGGCCACTTTGGAGGATGTCCCGACAGGCTCGCGCCGGTCCAAAAAGTTGGCGCGGCAAGAAAAATGCGCCCCTGTGGGCGCACCATCCCGTTTGCTATTCCGCCTTTTTAACGCGTGGCTTGCGGCCGCGCGGCTTATCGACCAGTGCGGACTCACCGCTCTCGCGGTACTGACGGCACCAAGCCTTGACCGAAGACTCGCTGGGAATCTTGTGCTTGATCATGGCCTCGCGAACCGTCAAGCCGTTTTCCAGACGGTCCTTAACCACAGCGAGCTTTACGTCGTACGAATAGGTGTGATGATGCGAACCGGCATTGAGAACGGCGTCGGCACCGCCCACGGCATACGCGCGGGCCCACTGACGAGCCGTGGCCTGGGGAATGCCAAGCTCCGCGGCGAGGGCGCGATGGCCGACCCCCTCTTGGAGGATCTCGACGGCGCGCTGCCTAACCTCGGGCGCATGCGTGCGAGTCCTAGTTGCTTCCGACATACCTGCCACTTCTTAGCCTTAACCGTTAATCTGCTTTCTTACGTGCAAGTTAGATAGTAGCATTTTACTGTTTGCTCAAAGCAGTTAATTAAAATAGACGCGGCGTTATCTGGGCATTTGGCACCAAATTACGACATTTCTTTATCGATTATTTACGCTGGTAGCTGACTCGCAGCTAATCGTCATTCGCTTGTCAACAAAATTGGCATCTCTTTATGTCCTTTGGTATAGAGGATATAGTTATTAACCCCTCCCCCAATAATTTTGAGTGATCTGCAAGGCAGTAGACGTCCTCACTCCTCATGATTACCTCGCATTGCCATCCACCGGAGCAAAACAAAAAGGGCGGGACCTGCTGCCCTTGCAGGCCCCGCACCGGTTGACACCCGACGGGACACAGCCGGGCGAGACGGATCCGTGCTACCGCCCCGCCTGGCCGCGATGTTCAACTACAGCTCGTTGGCCGCGTGATATGCCGTGCGAATGGCGCTCGCGATGTCGGCGGTGTACTCGCCCGAGCAGTCTCCCACGTAGGTCACGGGCACCGTCACGCCATCCAGGTCAAACGCGTTGGCCTTGGAGCCCACGGCCATCACCACGTAATCGCAGGCGATCTTCACCGGCTCCTCGGCGCCGTCCTCGGTGGTGCGAACAGCCTCCACGCCCTCGTCGGTAATGGCGGTCAGGCGGGTCTTCACGTGCTGCTCCACGTTGTGCTCGGCAAAGTCGCTCATAATCAGCGGCAGAATGGTCTCGGACTCGCCCGCGGCAATCTTGTCGAGCATCTCCACGATCGCCACCTCGCAGCCGTGCTGCAGCAGGTACTCGGCAGTCTCGGTGCCCACCAGGCCGCCGCCAATGACGGCGACGCGGCCCGTAAGCTCCACCTTGCCGGCCAGCACGTCCCAGCTCGAGACGACCTTGTCCGAGTCGGCACCCGGAACGGGGATGACCACGTCGTGCGCGCCCACAGCCACAATCGCGGCATCGGCGGCGTTGAGGTCCTCTGCCGTAGCGACGTGGCTGAGCTCAACCTTCACGCCAAGGCCAGGCAGAATCTTCTCGTAGTACTCGACCGAGCGCATGATCTCGTCCTTGCGCGGAGGCGCAGCCGCCAGCACAATCTGGCCGCCCAGATGATCGCTCGCCTCGTAGACGGTCACGTCGTAGCCGCGCTTGGCCGCCACGCGCGCGGCCTCCAGGCCGGCAATACCGCCGCCCACCACGGCGATCTTCTTGTCGCCCTCGCCCGGCTTGATGGCGATGGTCGCCTCGTCGCCGTTCTCGGCATTGAGCACGCACGAGATGTACTTGCGGTTTTGAATCGCGTCGACGCAACCCTTGTTGCAGTTGAGGCACTCGCGGATGGGCTCGCCCGTGGCGGCCTTCAGCGCAATGTCGGGGTCGCACATGAGCGAGCGGCCGTAGGCGATGATGTCGGCGGCGCCGTCTTCCAGAATCTTCTCGCCGGCCTCGACCGAGACCACGCGGCCGACGGTTGCCACCGGCACGGAGACCAGGGCCTTGACGCGCTCGGCCACGGGCAGCGTCCAGTTGTAGGGCATGGCACCCATGGGCGGAATGGTGTCGCCCATGTTGCCGGTGTGGTTGGCCTGTGCGACCTGAATCATATCGATGCCCGCACCCTCGAGCAGCTTGGCGAACTCGCAGGCCTCGTCGGGCTGCAGGCCACCCTTGCCGCGCGGCGTGCCGTCGGGGTTCTCCATGATCACGGGGAGCTTGTACTCCACCATCAGCTGCGGCGCGGCCTCCTTAATGGCGGCGACGACCTCCAGCGCGTAGCGAACGCGGTTCTCGAACGAACCACCGTACTCGTCGGTGCGCTGGTTGAGGATGGCCGAGCACAGCGAACCCACCAGGCGGTCGCCGTGGACCTCGATAGCGTCGATCCCGGCCTGCTGTGCGCGAGCGGCCGAGGCAGCGATGGCCTCCTTGATCTGGGTGAGCTGCTCTACGCTCGCCTCGTTCACAAAGTGCTGCATGTCGTGATGCAGCTTGGCGTAGGCCTGGTTGCGGATCTCGTTGGACTCGGCCATCTTGGCGGCAAAGGTCTCCTCGTCGCCGGCGGCCTTGGCCTCCTGCGCGGCCTTGGCGGCGGCCATGGATCCCATGACCATGCGGCCGACACCGGGCACATCGTACTCGGGGTGGAACAGCTGCAGCGCGACCTTGGCGCCGTGCTTGTGGACGGCGTCGGCCAGCGCCTTAAACGTGGGGATCTGGGCGTCGGTTGCCAGCTTGGGCGTGGGGCTTGCGGTCATGACGGGAGCGACGTCGCCGATGACGATGTAGCTCACGCCGCCACGGGCCAAGCGCTCGTAAAAAGCCAGGCTGCGCTCGCCGATGGAACCGTCACGCTCCTCGTAGCCGGTGGTCAGCGGCGGAAACATAATGCGGTTCTTGAGCTCAAGGGGGCCAACCGTAATGGGCTGGAGCAGCTTGGATGCAGGTGTGGTCATGGACATTCCTCTCTTGTAGGCGCGGCGGCGATGATGCCGCGTAGTTGTCTAGAGGATATGGCATGGGAATACAGCAGCGCAACGGAAATCGGCGAATATCAGGTGGCGGCAGGTGGATGGGGCGGAACGGCCCGTCGGTTTGTCTCAATCTGTAACAGTTACTCAGCAAAACCGGGTCTTACTGTTACAGATCGAGATATTCCTCTCGACCCATCCTCAACAATCTAGATATGTAACATCTAGGCCCACTTTTGACCCCTACCTGTTACAGATCGAGACAAACCAAACCCGCCTGCCTGAAAATCTCAATCTGTAGCAACAACTCGGCAAAATCCGTCCCTCGTGTTACAGATTTAGACAAACGGGACCCAACCCACCGGTATATCTCTATCTGTAACACCTAGCCGCCCAAATCGGATCTAGATGTTACAGATCGAGATTTTGTTTGAGAGGCCGAGAATTGGACCGAAAACACAGTCCCGGAATAACAAAAAAGCTCGCCGGCTAGGCCGACGAGCTGCAAGTTCTTGGTCGCGGGGGCAGGATTTGAACCTACGACCTCCGGGTTATGAGCCCGGCGAGCTACCAGACTGCTCCACCCCGCAATGTCTGGGCGCCTCATGTGCGCAAGAAAGAATATTACGCGGGAGTTCGGTAAACGGCAAGGAAAAACTCGTGGAGCATAATTCCTTCATATTTAAACCCCTCAGCCCCTATCACCGTAAACGAATCGCAGCCGAGTGCCGTCGGCGACGCGTATACAATGGTGCGCGTCCTTTTATGCCAACACTGGGAGTAGACATGCTGCTCGCTATCGATATGGGAAACACGCAGACGGCCATGGGCCTGTTTGACGGAGACGAGCTGGTGCAGTCGTGGCGCATGCCCACCGACCGCTCCTATACCGCCGACGAGATCCATGTGCGCCTGATGGGTTTCTTTAAGATGTACGGCCTTTCGCTCGACGCGGTCGACGCGATCGCCTTTGCCGGCGTGGTGCCGCAGCTCTCGCGCGAATGGCACGCCGTGGCCGACCGCATTGCCGCGGACGCCATCGTCATCGGGCCGCAGACGGCCGCGGTGACCAAGCTGCGCGCGGCGCGTCCCCAAGCCGTAGGCGCCGATCGCGTCGCTAACGCCGTTGCGGCCGAAACTTTCTACGGCGCGCCGGCAATCGTGGTGGACTTTGGCACCGCGACCAATATCGACGTCATCGATGAGGACGGTTATTACATTGGCGGAGCGATCGCGCCGGGCATTCGCATCTCCATGGACGCGCTTGCCGCCCGTGCCGCCAAGCTCGCCAGCGTGCCGCTCGAGGCGCCCGAGCACGCCATCGGCCGCGATACCGAGGAGTGCATCAAGGTCGGCGCCGTGATGGGCGCCGCCGCCATGGCCGAAGGCCTGGTCGCGCGCATGAAGCGCGAGCTGGGCCGCGACGATGCCACCGTTATCGCCACGGGCGGTCTCGCCAGCATCGTCGCCGATTCGACCGATGCCTTCGACGTGGTCGACGGACAGCTCACCATCAAGGGTATCTGCGAAATCTACCGCCGCATGCAGGAGCTGGGATAGGACAGGGGCTTAAGTCGAGCACGAGCGCGAGCGGCGAACTAGGCAACGCATCGGCCCTATTCCTCAAAATCGAAAGATTTTCAGTTTTGAGGAATAGGGCTTTCTGCTAGGCCTCGTCGCACAGCCACCTCGCCAGGTCCACGATCTGCACCCCATTGCGGTCCGTGGCCTCGTGATGCGTGCGGGCGAGAATCATCTTGGGGTACGCGTCGCCAATGCTCAGCAGTGGTGAAATCTCGCGTTCAAATGTCTTATCCGAGCTGATGTCGTCGCTCACCTGAATGTAGAGCTTCTCGCTTCGCTTGATTGCTACAAAGTCTATTTCCTTTTTATAGAGCACGCCGACGTATACCTCGTATCCGCGGCGCAGCAGCTCGATTGCCACCATGTTCTCGTATACGCGTCCCCAATCCATATCACGTGTACCGAGCAGCGCGTATTTGAACGCGTGGTCTGCCAGGTAATACTTCTCGCCGCTCTTAAGGTATTTTTTGCCGCGGATGTCGTACCGACGAACTTTATAGAAGGTAAACGCATCGCACAGGCACCCCATGTACGTGCCGACCGTCTTGTTCGTTATCTTTAGCCCATCCGCGTTCAAAATATCCGTAATGTTACGTGCCGACGTTATGTTGGATACGTTGTCCATCATGTAATCGGCAATGCGCAGCAGCGCCGATTCGTTTCTCACGTTATGCCGCTGCACGATATCTCTCACGATGAGCGTTTTGAAGACATTGGAGAGATATTGATAACGCTGCTCCTGCAGTGGATAAGGGTAGGAGCCGGACATACCGCCGGTTCTCGCGTACTCATCGAAGTCGCGGTCGACCTCGCCCTCGTCGCCATAGAGTCGATACTCCTCAAACGAGAATGGGAAAACCTCGATCTCAAACGTACGCCCCGTAAAGAGCGTCGACAGATCGCTCGACAGCAAAAAGGCATTCGATCCGGTAATGAATATGTCGTACTGCTCGGATGCGTGGAGGCTGTTGATCGCACGCTCAAAACCGTCGCACATCTGAACTTCATCGATAAGCAGAAAGTTTTGTTTGCCGGACACTCGATGCTCTTTTACATAGGCGAGCAGCGCGTGATACTCGAGCAGATTCTCGAACTCATCGAGGTTGTAGTTGATATGGATGACATTCGAATTGGACAGATTTGCCTCCACGTAATCGCGGAGGGCCTCGAGCAATTTTGATTTACCGCTACGACGGATGCCCGTGATGACCTTGATGTCCGGCACGCCAATAAGGCTCGTCAACGTGTCCATATATGACGTTCTATTGATGAGTTTCATTGGGGCCTCCTCGCGGTCTTTTATCGCTATTCCTCAAAACTGAAAAATTTTCAGTTTTGAGGAATAGGCTCTATAGCGAATATACCTCGCGAAAGACCGAGCTGCCTTAATCCTATTCCTCAAAAACGAAAATTTTTCAGTTTTGAGGAATAGGGCGCTGGCAACCCATTCCCCAGATAGGCGAAACCCTCCCCGGCACAGGCCGAGGAGGGTCTTGTTGTCATGTCTATCTTTGGGCGCGAACGCCCCGCGCTACAGCCCGCGAATTCGTACGGCCTCGGGCGGAAACTCCTGCTCGCCGGCATCGGTCTTAATGGTCGCGCGGCCCCAGATGTCCAGGCCTGCAAACACACCGACCGCAAGCGGCAGGCCGTTGGGCGACACCGCCGCAACTTGGCGGCCCAGCAGCGGCACCATGTCGAAGTACTCGCCCAGCACGGGAGCCAGCGGCCCTGCGGCGCCTTGCGGCGTGTTGGCAACAACCGCCCAAGCGTCCACGCGGGCCAGCACGGCGGCGGCCAGCGTCTCGACCAGCGCTTCGTCAGCCACGTCCACACCAAGCTCGCCCAGCGCCGAACGCTCAATATCCACCGTCACGGCACCGAACATGCCCGCAGCAGCGGCACCGCCGTTCACGGCAACACGCGCGAGCGACGTCTCAAACGCAGGCGCACCGCACACGATATCGCTCGGCCACTGGATACCCACCTTACCGGCAAGGCCCAACCCCGGCGTCGAAGCCGTGCCCACGAGCGCGTCCATCATGCCCATCGCAGCCACAAACGGCAGGCCGTGGAAGGCATGCATGTTCACGTCCGGGCGCACGATCAGCGAAAACGTCAGCGAAGCATCGCCCGCGCTCCAAGCGCACCAGCCCGCGGACGCACCCTCGCGGCCCGCGTCGCGCGCGGCGTCAAGCTCGGTACCGGCGACAACAGCATTCATCTCGATCATCTACATACGCCCCAATTCGCCCACGATATGGCCCACGCGGTCCTCGGGCTCCTTGACCTCGACACCGTTGTAGCGGAAGAACCGCGCCGGGTCGTGCATCAGGTCCTCGAGCGGCACCAGCACAAAGTCGCGCTCGCCAATGAGAGGATGCGGCAGGCGCAGCTTTTTGCCGCCGTGAGTCTCGCCGTCCATCCACAGCAGGTCCAGGTCGATGGTGCGCGGACCGTTGGCCTTGGCCTTTTTGGAGCGGTCGCGCCCAAGCTCGGCCTCGATCTTCATGAGCTCGTCGAGCAGCACCAGCGGCGCCAGCTCGGTCTTGATCTCGATGACGGCGTTGGCAAACGCGTCCTGGCGCGTCTCGTAGGCCGGCTCGCTCTCGTAGATCTTGGAGGAGTTGGACACGCAGGTGAGCGGAATCTCGGCGATCATGTCGCGCGCGGCGCGGATGTTGTCGCAGCGATGCCCCAGGTTGGAGCCAACGGCCACAAACGCGCGGCGCGGCTGCGGCTTGGCAACCGCCCAGTAGCCGTTCAGGAACTGCGCAAAACCCGCGGCGTCGTGCACGCGCACGATGTTGGCACCGGCCTGGATGGCGCCCAGGCACACGCCAAACGTAGCGGCATCGCGCTCGGCGGCCTCGGTCACGCCCGAGACGGCGCCCACAAAGCGCTTGCGCGACACGGCGCACATGAGCGGATAGCCCAGTGACGCCATCTTGGCAGTCTCGCGCTGGATGACGATATCCTCGTTGGCCGTCTTGCCAAAGCCCGGGCCCGGATCGATGCAGATGCGGTCGCGCGACACGCCGGCATGGATGAGTGTGCGGGCCTGGTCAGACAGAAAGCCCATGACGCGGCGCATAATGGGCGCCGAATCGGGCAGGGTGAAGCGGCGGAGCTGCGAGGTGGGCACGTAGGCTTCCTCGCGGCGGGCGCTGCGGCGCATCATGGCGGCCAGACGGTCATTGGACTCCGATGCGGCCTCGGTGGCTGCGGGCGCGGCCTCGGGCGCGGGCGCGACGGTCTCGGCGGCAGCAGCCTGCTCGGCGGCCGGCGTCTCCTGCCCCAGCTCGGTTGCAGGCTCGGACGTGGGCTCCGGCTCGCCAAACGGCAGTGAGGGCTGTACCACACCGCCCGGAAGCTTGGCCTCAACCTTGGGCTCGCCCAGCAACTTGCCGCGACGGCGACGGACCGGCTTCTCGGCCTCGCGCGCGGCCTCGGCAGCCGCTTCGCGTGCCTTCTCGGCAACAAACGCCGCAGCCGAGGTATCGAGCTGCACCGTTGCGTGCGTGCGGGCGGGCGCGGCGACCTCGCCGGCATGCATCACGATGACGCCGCAGGTGCTCGTCTTAACAAACTCGACCATCTTGGGATCGGTGAAGCCGGTCACGTCGTTGACGATCGAGGCGCCGCAGCGCACGGCCGCCTTGGCAACCGCTACATGACGCGTGTCGATCGAGACGATGGCGCCCTCCTTGGCCAGCGCGCGCACCACGGGCAGCACGCGGCGCGCTTCCTCATCGGGGTTGACCGGGGTAAAACCAGGGCGCGTGGACTCGCCGCCCACGTCGATGATGTCGGCGCCGGCGTCGAGCATCGCCAGGCCGTACTCGATGGCGGCATCGGGGTCGAAGTGCTCTCCGCCATCGCTGAACGAATCGGGCGTCACGTTGAGGACGCCCATGATGCGCGGACGGTCAAAGCTGAGCTCGTACTTTCCGCACCGCCATGTCTTGCTGTCGTTCGCCATGAACATCCTCCTAAAATGCCCACGCCGCCGAGCTTGGGGAGCTGGCGGCGGGGTCGCTTTGCACTCAGTCTTTCTATTGTATCCGCGCGCGCGGGCTAGAACGCAAACGCGGCCGCGATGTCGCAAGAAATCAGCAGGTCGGCATTTGCATCCTGATCGGTGGGAGCAAGGTTGCATATGGCCAGCGTATCGCCGGTAAAGTATCGCGTAAGGCCTGCCGCCGGATACACCACGAGCGAGGTCCCGCCCACAATGAGGGCATCGGCCGCGGCGATGGCGGCAACGGCACCGGTCAGCACATGTTCATCGAGCGGCTCTTCGTAGAGCACCACATCGGGCTTGATGCGGCCGCCGCACGCGGGGCACGCAGGCACGCCCGCGGCATCCTCGTGCTCGCGCGAGCAAATCCACTCGGCGCTATAGACCGTGCCGCACGACTGGCAAATGTTGCGATGGACCGATCCGTGCAGCTCGAACACGCGCTGTGATTCGGCCATCTGATGCAGGCCGTCGATGTTTTGCGTCACCACGGCGTCGAGCTTGCCGGCGCGCTCCAGCTCGGCCAGTTTGGTGTGGCAGCGGTTGGGCTTAGCGTTAAGCGCGATCATCTTGGTGCGGTAAAAGTCGAAGAACTCCGCAGGATGCGCCTCGTAAAAGCTATGCGACAGCATGGTCTCGGGCGGATAGGCAAACTGCTGGTGATACAGACCGTCCACGCTGCGGAAATCGGGGATGCCGCTTGCCGTGGAAACACCCGCGCCGCCAAAGAAGACCACGCGCTTGTGGGTGTCAAACAGATCCGCCAGGGCGGCGGAGGCCTGTTTGGGGTTTGATATTGCCTGCGTCATATATGTCCTCCGTCCGTGTCTCCGGGACGGCGGCGTTCGCACCATCACTCGCGGACTCCGCCCCGCTCTTGTTGCGTTAATCTTAAGCCTGCCAACCCCGTCGAAAGGACACCATGCCTCAGACTTACACCTTTGCCTCGTGGAACGTCAACGGCCTGCGCGCCGTGCTCAAAAAGGACCCGAGCTTTATCCAGATCGCGCAAGAACTCGACGTCGATATCCTGGCGCTGCAAGAGACCAAGTTGCAAGAAGGCCAGATCGATATTGACCTGCCCGGCTATCACCAAACCTGGAGCTACGCCGAGCGTAAAGGCTATTCAGGTACCGCGGTCTTTAGCCGCCAGGAACCACTGCGCGTGCTGCACGCCGACGCGCTGCTACCCTACGCCGGCGAGGGCGAGGCGGCCGAGCTCGTCGCCCAAGCCGCAACCGAGGGCCGCGTCTGTGCGCTCGAGTTCGACAAGTTTTGGTTTGTGGATGTCTACACGCCCAACGCGCAAAACGAACTCGCGCGCATCGATGTGCGCATGGCCTGGGACGATGCCTACCGCGGCTTTTTGAGCGCGCTTGAGCGCGAGACCGGCAAGCCCGTCGTAACTTGCGGCGACTTTAACGTGGCACACGAGGAGATCGACCTTAAGAACCCCAAGTCCAACCGCGGCAACGCCGGCTTTTCGGACGAAGAACGCGGCAAGTTTACCGAGCTGCTCAACGCCGGGTTTACCGATACCTGGCGCGCGGCAAACCCCGACGTCGAGGGCGTCTACAGCTGGTGGAGCTACCGCTTTAATGCCCGCAAGAACAACGCAGGCTGGCGCATCGACTACTTCCTGGTAAGCGACGCAATCGCCGACAACGTACGCGACACCGGTATCCGTGGCGACATCTTCGGCAGCGACCACTGCCCCGTCACCCTCACGCTAGAGCTCTAGCCCCAAGTAATTCCTGGGGGACAGAGGAAAACAGACCATGTGACCCCTCTCCCCCTATAAGTTGCGGTGGAATAGTTCCTGTTTGGGCAGCAAATAGCCAAAAACGAGAACTATTCCACCGCAAGTTCGCGAGGGAACGCGAAATGCCCTACAGTCCGTATTTCACGACGACGCGGTTGATGCGACGGCACCAGGGCTTGTACAAGGCGGCCAAAAACACGCAGGTCGCAAGGCCGTGCGTAATATCGAACGGCACTGCCGTGGCAAGACGTGCCACGGCGCCCGCCCAAGTAAGCGGCTGTACAAAACCAATGATGTCATACGCGTTAATCACGACGCCATAGAGCAAGCCCGACGCAAAGCCGTACGCCAGCAGCGCCGGCAATCGCACGGTGCCGTCGGCGCGGTCGAACGCACCCGCATGCGCCAGCACACCGCCAACGTATCCCACGAGCCCCCAGGCATACATCTGCCACGGCGTCCACATGCCCTGTCCAAAAAAGAAATTGCTGGTCAGCGCCGCCAGCGCGCCAACCATAAAACCATTGCGGCGACCAAGCGTCGCCCCCGCGATAATGGCGATAGCGCTCACCGGTTTAAAGTCGGGAATGGGCCCAAACAGGATGCGCCCCGCCGCCGCCAGCGCCGCCAGCACCAGCGTGGGCATAATCTGGCGCAAACCCGGACGAGATGCCTCGTAACCCGCAAAGAACAGCGCGAGCACCAGCGCCACCACAACCAGCATGGCCAATGCTGCCTGCTCAACACCCGACAGCAACGCCGCAGCCATCACCGCCGGCACCGCCAACAACAGCGGGATCTCCAGTTTTGCAAGCAAGCGCGAGAAACGACAGTCCGTCATCCCATCACGCCCTATAGAACACGTTGTCGGCAAAGAAGTCGGCCGGGGACTCCATGCAGGCAATCTCGCCGTCAAACATCATGGCGACGTCGTCGGCTACCTGCTCGGCAAAATCCAGATCGTGCGTGGCCATAATGACGGTGCCGCCAGCCTTCGCATGGCCACGCAGGGCGCGGGCGATAATGCGGCGGCTGAACAGGTCTAGACCCTTGGTGGGCTCATCGAGCAATAGCAGTTCGGGGCCGATTAGCAGCAGTTTTGCCAATGCAAGCAGTTGACGCTGCCCGCCCGAAAGATCGTACGGATGGCGTCCATCCAGACCCGACAACCCCAAGCTCGCCGCACGCTCCCGCGCCAAGTTCTCGTCATATCCGCAGGTCGAGTCCCATTCCATCAGCTCATCGCGAACCGTCTCGGCAACCAGCAATGCTTTGGGATTCTGAGGCAGCAGCGCCGCCGTGGCCGCTCCGCGCACCACGCGGCCGCGCTGCAGCTTGGCGGTCTTCGCCAGCACCGAAAGCATTGTCGACTTACCGCAGCCGTTACCGCCCACGATCGCATGCACCGCGCCAGCCGAAAACGACACATCGAGCCCGCGCAGCACCCAACCGCCCGCGCGATCGTAGCGAAACCAGCCTTCCGACAGGGTGGTAGCCGACCCGCCGTGCATTTTTTGGAGTATTCTGCTTCCATCCGTGCGCGAGAAGGCTTCCGAGCCGTTCTCGAGCGACGTTTGCGCCACAAATTCGGACGATTTGTCCAATTCCGAACTTTTTTTCGCGCTCGATACGTCCCCGGGCGGCTCCAGAGAACCCAAATTGTCCTCACGCCTGCTGAATACTCCGTTTTTTGCACATCGGATGGCACCCCACCCCAACATGTCATCGGAAAACAGCGATTCTCGGCGTCCCAAAGAAGACATATCCGCCACCTCGCGCACGCGACCGCCCTCAATCCGGTACGTACACGTCGCATACTCGAGCATCGGCCGCGGCTGATGCGTCGCCACAACAACCGTGCAGCCCAGCTCGCGATTCACACGAAACAGCGCGTGCAGGAAATTCTTCTCCGCAACCGGATCAAGCTGAGACGTGGGCTCGTCGAGCAGCAGCACGCGCGGGCGGAGCGCCAACACGGCCGCCAACGACAGCAACTGTTTGCGACCACCCGAAAGCGTGTCAGTATCGCGGTGAAGCCAATCTTCCAGCCCAAAGAAATAGCTGGTCTCAGCTACGCGACGGCGCATCTCATCACGTGCTAGCCCCAAGTTTTCCAGGCCAAACGCCATCTCGTGCCACACGGTTTCGCACACGATCTGGTTCTCGGGATCCTGGAACACATAGCCCACGCGCTCCGCCGATGCCCGTACGTCCATGTCGGCAACGTTCTCGCCCAGCACGCTCAGTTCGCCAGTGCGCTCGCCCGCCGGAGCGATCTCGGGCTTGAGCAGCGACAGCAGCGTCGACTTACCCGATCCGGTACCGCCAACAAGCAGCGCAAATGCACCTTGGGGAACAGACCAGTCGAGCCCCTCGAGCACCGCAGCATCAGCATCGGGGTAGGCAAAGCTCAGGCTCCGCACCTCAATCGCCGGCATATCCGGGCCGCACGCAGCGCCCGACACCGGGCCCCTATCCAACCGAGCCATCAGCCAAACCTCTTCTCATCAATCGCGTGCAACGCGCAAGGCAGCACCATCCAGGCAGCGTACACGACATAGCCCGGCCACGGCGCCGGCACCGAGAGCTGCGGATAAAACGAATACTGTGTCGTCGCGGTCCATGCCACCGCCACGGCAGCCGCGCCAAACAGCGCAAGCAAAACCAACGCGGCAACATCGCTGCGCCTTAGCCGATACCGCGCGTACGTCGTGCGACGCGTCGCGGCGCCCCACCCGCGCGAGCGCATCGCGTCCGCGCGCTCCAGCGAATCTTCCATGCCCCAGCCCATCAACACACTCGATGCCCGCAGGCGCGAGCGCACGGGGTCGGCCGGCGCGCGGCCCGGCACATCAATCGCATCTTGCACCGCCAGCACCGTGCGGCCGCGGCGCAAAAACTGTGGAATAAGCCGCATGCACATCGAGATCATGAGCGCGATCACCGGCGCGGCGTTACCCAGCAGCGCGAGTACCTTGTCGTATTCGAGCATCGACGCCGCGGCCTCAAACCACAGCACGCTCGCCACAAACAGCCCACCCATGCACAGGCCGTATACCATGCTTTCCAGATACACCGCGCGCATGCCAATACGGAACAGTTCCGTCGAACCCGAAGCGCTAAACAGCGGATTGACCAGCGCGATAATCAAAATCACCGGCAGCTGCCAGCGAAGTGCGCCCAGCGTGCGGGCAGCCCCACGCGTCGCAAATCCATACGCCAGCCCGCCCGCAAGCGACAGCGCGATCAGCACCGGTTGCATCGAGAACATGGTGAGCCCCAGCGTCAGCACTATATAGAGTGCCGGCACAGCCGGATGCGACATCGAAAATGCCGCGACGGGCTCGCCGCCAAACTCCTCTCGTATGTTGTCCACGGGCGCCCCCGTCCCCTCGCTCAAACGACAGCTCCGCAGCACCGCCAACGCCGCACGCAAGCAGTGCAAACGCCATGCCGGCGGCGCAAGCCTCAACCGCCGCAATCCAATCGTTACGCGCTCATCATATGCCTGCGGTATCATATTGCGCCGTGTATCGTTTCCAAACACACGTCTCTATAACGTAACAGGAGATCACATGGACGCAACCGCAATTATCCTCGCTGCCGGCGAGGGCACCCGCATGAAGTCGAACCACTGCAAGGTTTCGCACAAGATCCTGGGCAAGCCCATGGTTCAGTGGATCGTCGACGCCACCATCAAGGCCGGCTGCAGCCGCGTCGTGGTCGTCATCGGCAGCCACGCCGACGAGATGCGCGCCCTGATCGACGGCGCCTATGCCAACAGCGCCACCAAGGTCGAGTGCGTCGAGCAGACCGAGCGCCTGGGCACCGGCCACGCCGTGAAGGTCGCGCTCGAGGCCTGCGGCATCACGCAAGGCCCCGTCGTCGTGCTCAACGGCGACTTGCCGCTCATCACCGCCGACACCGTCGCCAAGTTCGCGCAGACCGTCGCCACCGGCGAGCTCGCCTGCACCGTCATGACCATGACCCCGCCCGACCCCTTTGGCTACGGCCGCATCAAGCTGGGCGCCGACGGCCAGATCGAGCGCATCATCGAGCAGAAGGACTGCACGCCCGAGCAGGCCGCCACGCTGCTGGAGTGCAACGCCGGCTGCTACGCCTTTGACGGCGCGCAGCTCGCCGCACACATCAACGAGATCGGCAACGACAACGCGCAATCCGAGTACTACCTGCCCGACATGCTCGAGATCCTCAAAGGCCACGGCCAGGCCGTCTCCATCTTCCACTGCGACGACTACCGCGACGGCTTGGGCGTCAACAGCCGCATCCAGCTCGCACAGCTCACCGCCATCGCGCGCGACCGCATCAACGAGCACTGGATGGCCGAGGGCGTTACCTTCATCGACCCCACGCAGGCCTGGATCGGCCCCGATGCCGTTATCGGCCGCGACACCGTCGTGTGGCCGCAGACGCATCTGATCGGCCACGTCACCGTGGGCGAGGAGTGCCAGCTCGGCCCCAACAGCCGCCTCACCGACACCACCGTCGGCAGCGGCTGCACCATCGATGAGACTATCGCCATCGAGGCCGTCATCGAGAACGGCGTCGACTGCGGCCCGCGCGCCTACCTGCGCCCGGGCACCCACATGCTCGACGGATCCAAGGCCGGAACGCACGTGGAGATCAAGAAGTCCACGATCGGCGAGGGCTCCAAGGTGCCGCACCTGTCCTACATCGGCGACACCACCATGGGCTCCGGCGTCAACGTGGGCGCGGGCTCCATCACCTGCAACTACGACGGCGTGCACAAGCACAAGACCGTCATCGGCAAGGATGCCTTCATCGGTTCCGACACCATGATGGTCGCGCCCGCCCAGATCGGCGACGGCGCGCTCGTGGCCGCCGGCTCCGTCATCACCGAGCCGGTCCCGGCCGACGCACTTGGCCTGGGTCGTGCCCGTCAGGTAAACATTGAGGGCTGGGCCGCCGATTATCGCCGCCGTCTGCACGAGGACGACGAGGTATAACGTTTTACCAAGCATCTAAGGAGCTGTTCCCATGGGGGCGGCTCCTTTTTCTATCGTGACCTGCGCGACCGGATGAGTGGTCGGTTCGTGTCCGTTGACGGTAAAGACGTTATCAAGACCCGATTAACCCCGCCGCACGGTTACAATGCAAAAAGGCATCTATATGGCATTCGATGTATAAAGGAGAAGGGTAATGCCGATTAATGATCCCGAGAAGTCGGAGAATATGCGCAAGTCCATCCGCGTGTATTCCGGTTCCTCCAACCGTCCCCTCGCTCAGAAGATCGCTGAGTACCTTGGGGTCGAGCTTTCGGGCCTTACGCTAAAGCAGTTCGCCAACGGTGAGATTTACGCCCGCTACGACGAGACCGTCCGCGGCGCCGACGTCTTCCTGATTCAGTCCGTGGCTGGCGGCAACGTCAACGACATGCTCATGGAGCTGCTCATCGCCACCGACGCTGCCAAGCGCGCATCCGCCCGCTCCATCACCGCCGTTATCACCCACTACGGCTATGCCCGCCAGGACCGCAAGGCCGGCCCGCGCGAGCCCATCACCGCCCGCCTCGTCGCCAACCTGCTCGAGCGCGCCGGTGTCGACCGCATCATCACCCTCGACCTGCACCAGGGTCAGATCCAGGGCTTCTTTGATATCCCGGTTAACCACCTGTCCGCACTGCCGCTGTTTGGCCAGTACTACAACGACATGCACTTCGACACCGACAACCTGGTTGTCGTCTCCCCCGATGTGGGCCGCGCCAAGGCCGCCAAGAAGCTGTCCGACATGCTCGGCTGCGACCTGGCCATCGCCCACAAGGGCCGTCCGCGCCACAACGCCGCCGAGGTCATGGGCATCATCGGTGACATCAAGGGCAAGACCTGCGTCATCAACGACGACATGATCGACACCGCAGGCACCCTGTGCGCCAACGTCAAGGAGCTCAAGGCTATGGGCGCCGGCGACATCTACGTATGCGCCACCCACGGCATCTTCTCCGGTCCGGCCATCGAGCGTCTGAACGACGCCCCGATCGTCGAGTGCCTCGTCACCGACGCCATTCCCGTCGAGGTCGGCGGCAAGATCAAGACCATCTCGGTCGCCGAGGAGTTCGCTCAGGCCATCTCCGCCGTTTACCACGAGGAGCCCGTCTCCACGCTCGTCGGCGGCGACTTCGCGCTGTAGCCTGCCGCACATCGCATCATCTTTGATGCTTTTAAAGGGTCGGAAACTCGCTTCCGACCCTTTTTCTATCCCTCGCCAACCTTCCCTGGACAATTAGTTCAGATACGTATTTTTTAAAGCTCCAAAGGGCCGTTCGGAGCCTTCTGAGCTCCCCGGCGGATGCCATGCCGCCCAAAGCTCATCTTTTTCGAGTACAACCGCCGCATCTTTACCCTCAAATCGCCCTCGAAGGCCCTTAGAAACGTCTCGAACGCCCGCCGCCTTATACGTATCTGAACTAACTGTCCAGTAGCTATCGTCAACCTTCGCGGCAGAGCTCAATTTCCCGCAATCCCCTCAACCGATTCCACCGATTTCATAACACCCAGCCGTTCGTGGTGCGCAGCGCCCCGCTGAGCGAAAAGAACGGCATGGCGGTCGCATTCTGCCGCCAACTTAGTACGTTATAGCTATGACGACCGTGATTTCACATTTCTCCGCCCTCCGCGCAATTCGTCGCGCACGACGGGCGTACTCTGCCCTACTCTGGGACTCCGTTGATAGCGAACAGCAAGCACAGGCCTTGGCTGGCTGCATTCCCAACAATGACGCGATAGACTTTGGCGCACTTTCGATACTCGACGCCTGGAATGAAGATGATTCCGAACTGCTCGATCTTCTCGTTTCAAACGAAGACAACAGACGCCCCGACAAGCGACTTCTTCAGCATATTCTCTCCGCTTCGCTTCCTGAAGGTGCAATTATGCACGTCGAGGCCGACATCTACGCAACGTCTCCTGCCATGACAGCCATGCTTTGTTCCAAGAATGAATCAGTCGCCAAAACCTTGATGCTACTCATGGAACTGCTCGGAACCTACTCCCTTCCCCCCGGGGCAACATACCCCATTGCCTATGACGCCATCTGGCCCAAGGGCGATGACTGCGCAGCGACGGGCGATCTTGATTGCTTGGGCGACCAGTCGGCGACCGAACAACAGAACGAGACCCGCTACGAACAGGCACACTACAAATGCGAGCCCGCCACAACTATCGAAGAGCTCGAGGCGGTCGCACGCTTCGCCAAAAGTAGCTCATACACCTCGTTTCGCACGGCAGTCAATCTCGCCCGACCCGGATCTGCATCCCCAGCCGAATCCCTAATGTTTGCCGTTCTCGGAGCGCCCATGCGCTTTGGCGGATTCGGATGTTGCAGCCTGCCCATGGGAGGCCTGCTACTCAACTATCGAATCGACTTCGACACTCTTGCGGTCAACATGTCCTCCGGCATCCCTTACGCCATCTGCGACCTATATTGCCCGGCCGCCGGAGTCGACAACGAATACAACGGAATTGGGCATGAGCTTCAAAACGCTCGCATCCACGATGGCAATCGAAATAATGGCCTCAAGGCAATGGGCATCCACGTCCTGGTTATCAATCGCGACCAAATGAAAGACCTTGTTGCACTCGAAGCCTTCGCCCAAACGATGCATCGACTCGCGGGAGTCCGATTCCGATACCGTATCAAGGGCTATCGCAAGCGTCAGGCCGCTTGGCTCAACGCCCTGCGGGCCGGAATCGGCCTTGCGCCGGTCTAAACGGCGAATCACCCGTGCACCGTCGAGCAGGGCTGGACAGTTAGTTCAAATACGTATAAATGGACACATTGAATTAGGCTGTTTTGCAGTTATCTCTATACCATTCGCCCGATTTGAAGGCAGGGTAGACTTCAAAACAGCGTCATATGGACTAACTAAAGCTCCAAAACAACGTATCGGCATTGAATCGAGCAATTCGAGTTCTCAGAACTTATACGTATCCGAACTAACTGTCCACCTCGATTTCGACGGCCGTCCAAACGCCCTCAAATAACCTCAATTGCCCTCCATTTGACAGCGGCAACAGGGTCGCTCACCATAGCAGGCGACAAATCAACGAAAGGATGAACATGGCAGCTGCACAGCCGCTTAAGATTCGCATGGTTGCCGGACTTGGCAACCCTGGCGAGGAATATGCCGAGACCCGTCACAACGCTGGTTTCAAAGCAATCGACGAGCTGGCCCGTCAGGCCGGCGTCACGTACTGGAAAAACCAAGCAGGCGCCGAGGTCGCGCTCATCAACATCAACGATCCCGAGGAAGAGGGCGGCAAGCGCCAGATTGTACTGGTCAAGCCGCAGTCGTACATGAACACCTCGGGCGGGCCCATCTCCAAGCTCTGCCGCGAGTACAAGATCAAGGCCGAGGAGCTGCTCGTAATCCACGACGAGCTCGACATTCCCGCCGGCGACGTCCGCGTTAAGGTGGGCGGTGGCCACGCCGGTCACAACGGCCTGCGTTCCATCATCGATAAGATGGGCAGCCGCGACTTCAGCCGCATCCGCACCGGCATCGGCAACCCTCCCGGCAAGATGGCCGTCGCCGACTACGTGCTTAAGCAGCTGCGCGCCCGCGAGGCCGAGGATTTCCAGGACACCTGCGCCCGCGCGGCCGACGCCGCCGGCCTGGCGATTGTGCACGGCGTAGTCTATGCTCGCGACCATGTCAACGGCGCCGCCTCCGCCAACGGCAAGCACTAAAACCTACTATTTAGGGACAGGGTTATTTTGGCAGGTTTTATCTACGGAAACGCCATGACAGCCGCGCCGTAATAAACCCTGTGCCGCCATACATATGCAGCGCCCCAAAGGGGGCCGGCCTCATCACAACCCGAGGCCGGCCCCTTTGCCGTTTTGCCTGATAAAACCGACCAAAATAAACCTGTCCCTATTTGGTAGGCCGAAGTGGATAAACCCTTTTCCCACCTGCCAAAGAAACACGTAAGCGACATTGCCATGAGGGTATAATTTGCACCGTATGTCTGCACAACGCCTGTGCGCGTACGGTTTTATTCGGGCTACCGTCCATTTCCGTGGAGGCACGGTTCGGCAGCCCTAACAAGAGAGGGGTTCTATGTATAAGATCCTGGAGAAGACGCAGTTCTCGGAGAAGGTGTTCAAGTTCCGCATCGAGGCGCCTGCAATCGCCAAGCATGCGCACGCTGGACAGTTCCTCATGGTTCGCGCCAACGAGACGGGCGAGCGTGTCCCGTTTACCCTGGCCGGCTGGAACGGTGACGAGGGCTGGGTCGAGTTCATCTTCATGGTGATCGGCAAGACCACCGAGATGCTTTCCACCTACGAGGCCGGCGAGTCGCTGCGCGACGTCGTGGGCCCGCTGGGCGTTCCCACCGAGATGGCTGAGGGCCCCTGCGCCGTCATTGGCGGCGGCGTCGGCCTGGCAATTGCCTTCCCGGTCGCCAAGCACCTGGTCGAGACCGGCCACGAGGTGCACGCCATCATGGGCGCCCGCACCAAGGACCTCCTGCTTATGGAGGACCAGTTCCGCGAGCTCCTCGACGAGGACCACATCCACATCACCACTGACGACGGCTCCTACGGCGAGCAGGGCGTTGTCACCGCTCCGCTGGAGCGCCTGCTGCAGGACAAGGCCGTGAGCCAGGTCTTCTGCGTCGGCCCCGTTCCGATGATGAAGTTCTCGACCCTCACCGCCCAGAAGTACGACACCCCCATCACCGCGTCGCTCAACCCCATCATGGTTGACGGCACCGGCATGTGCGGCTGCTGCCGCGTCGAGGTAGGCGGCGTGACCAAGTTCGCTTGCGTCGACGGCCCCGACTTCGATGCCACCCTGGTCGACTGGGATGACCTTCGTGCCCGCCAGGCCGCTTACCGTTCCGAAGAGGGCGAGTCCCTCAAGGCCTATGAGGAAAAGAGCTGCGCATGCCACTAGTTAACGGTCGTTTCGTTGCCGATATGAAGTCGCCCCGCACCCCCGATAACGAGGAGCCGGCTGCCGAGCGCGCCTGCGACTTCCGCCCCGTCGACAAGGGCTTCACCGAGGAGATGGCGCTGGCCGAGGCCGAGCGCTGCCTCAACTGCAAGAAGCCGTTCTGTGTTGAGGGCTGCCCCGTCAACATCAACATTCCCCGCTTTATCGAGCAGATCCGCGCGAAGGACTTCGGCGGCGCTCTCGACACCATCCGCGAGGACTCCATGCTTCCCGCCATCTGCGGCCGCGTCTGCCCGCAGGAGAACCAGTGCGAGGGCAAGTGCATCCGTGGTAAGAAGTCCGAGCCCGTGGCCATCGGCCAGCTCGAGCGCTTCCTGGGTGATCGCCCCGAGCTCGCCTCCACGCCCAAGATGGCCCCCAAGAACGGCAAGAAGGTCGCCGTCGTCGGCTCCGGCCCGTCCGGCATCACCTGCGCCGGCGAGCTCGCCCGTAACGGCTTTGACGTCACCGTCTTCGAGGCATTCTTCACCGGTGGCGGCGTGCTGGTCTACGGCATCCCCGAGTTCCGTCTGCCCAAGGCAGTCGTCAAGCGCGAGATTGACGGCCTGGAGGACATGGGCGTCAGGTTTGAGTACAACTCCGTCGTAGGCAACATGGCCACGGCCGAGGAGCTGTTCGAGCAGGGCTTCGACGCCATCTACGTGGCGACCGGCGCTGGCCTGCCCAAGTTCCTCAACGTCCCCGGCGAGAACCTGCCCAACGTCTTCTTCGCTAACGAGTACCTCACCCGCGTGAACCTGATGAAGGCCAACAAGTTCCCCGAGTACGACACCCCCACCAAGCACGGCAAGAACGTCGTCGTCTTTGGTGGCGGCAACGTGGCTATGGATGCCGTGCGTACCGCCAAGCGCCTGGGCGCCGAGCACGCCATCATCGCCTATCGTCGTACCGAGGACGAGATGCCTTGCCGTCGCGCCGAGCTGCATCATGCTAAGGCCGAGGGCGTCGAGGTTCTGCCGCTCGTCTCCCCGCTCGAGTTTGTCGCCGGCGAGGACGGCTCCGTGTGCGCCGTCAAGGTCCAGAAGATGGAGCTCGGCGAGCCCGACGAGTCCGGCCGTCGTCGCCCGGTGCCCATCGAGGGCGCCATCGAGGAGATCCCCTGCGACGTCGCGATCTCGGCTATCGGCACCAACGCCAACCCCTTCGCAAAGAAGATCGGCGGCAAGATGGAGCTCAACAAGTGGGGCTACATCGTTGCCGACGAGGAGACCGGCCAGACCACCGATCCCCGTATCTGGGCCGGCGGCGACATCGTCACCGGTGCCGCTACGGTCATTCTGGCGATGGGCGCCGGCAAGAAGGCTGCTGCCTCCATCACCAAGAGCCTGCTGGGCGAGTAATCACCCTCAGCGCTAGCCATCAAACGGCAAAGTCCCCGTCGAGCACACGCCCGACGGGGACTTTTTTATACCAGCCACCCGACCACCACGATGGGGACAGGCACCTTTGTGGTGGTTTTGGTCGGTTAGCCTTCGAGCTGCGCCACCTTGTAGCGGTAGGCAGCGGCGATGACATCCTTGCAGCCTTCGCGGCCCAGCTTGGCGCGGTTGACGACGATGTCCTTGCCGCTCGTCATCTTCCACTTTCCGGCGCTGTAGCGCTTATAGAACGCCTCGCGCGCCTTCTGCTGCTGTTTGACCAGCTTGGCGCCCTTCTTTTTGTTGAGGCCGCGCTTCTTGCGCACGATCTCGACGCGGTCCTCAAAGGGCGCAGTCACCAGCACGGCGATGTGATTGGGGTTGTTGCGCAGCAGATAATCGGACAGACGGCCTTCGATAATGCAGCTCTCGGTCTCACCCAGATCCAAAATCACCTGGCTCATCTTTTGGAACAACTTGTCCGAGTACGAACGCGCATCGTAGCGGTCGGGCAGAAACGCCATGTTCTCCACGGCCAGGCGCTCGTCGTAGGCGGCCATCTTGTCGAGCGACTCGCCCGCGCGCAGCGAAGCACGCACCAGCAGCTCGTTATCGTACAGCGGAATCCCCAGCTCATCGGCGAGGATACGGCCAATCTCGTGGCCCTCGGCACCAAAGTCGCGCGCGATGGTAATGACCACAGGACTCTTCTTATTCTCCAGATCGCTCATCGCGATTCCTTTCTCTATGTGACAAAGGGACTGTCCCTTTGCCACAATCTACGCTGCCACCATTCGCCTCTGACAAGCCCTCACCAGCAGCGAGATACCAAAGTTGAGCACAAAGTACATCGCAAACACCAGGCCGTAGAGCATAAGCACCTGCGACAGGTCGATCGCGTGGGCCATCACGACGTTTGCCGTGTACATGAGCTCGGCCACGTTAATGCCTGAAAGATACGAGCTGTCCTTGATGACGGTCGTGCACTGGCTAAACAGCGCCGGAATGATTGTCTTAAACGTCTGCGGCAGAATGATGTAGCGCATGGTGGCAAAGAAGCCGAAGCCCTGGCTCTGCGCTGCCTCAAACTGGCCGCGCGGAATCGAGTTGAGGCCGCCGCGCACAATCTCGGCCATAACAGCGCTGGTAAACAGCGTAAAGGCGATGGTCGAAATCACAATGTCCAAACCCTGCACCGTAAAGTAGATAAACAGGATCCACAGCAGGTTCGGCGTGCAACGGAACAGCTCGATATAGGCGCTCACCAAAATACGGAACGGGCGGGGCGCATAGCTTTTAACAAGCGCCAGCACCGTGCCAAAGATGAGCGAGAAAAAGATCGACAGCGCCGAGATCTCGATCGTCTTAACAAAGCCGCCCCAAATGTAGAGCAGGTTGGTCGCGTTGAAGATTTCCATGCGCTAGGCCTCCTCTACGTTGTCGAGCCCCAGCTCGGCCAGGCTCACGCCGCGCGGACGCTCCTTGGAGCGGCGCTCGAGCCACTGCACCAGCATGGCGAGCGGAAAGCAGATGATGAAGTACATAAGGCAGCAGACGATGTATCCCTGCAGGTAACCGTACAGACTCACAAAGTTGTCGGAACGGTACATAAGGTCGCCGCCGGCCACAAGCGCCAGTACCGACGTGTTCTTGACCAGGTTGAGCGCCTGGTTACACAGCGGCGGCAGAATGATCTTGAATGTCTGGGGCAGCACGATGTACCAGTAGGCCTGCGCACGGGTGAAGCCCTGGCTCTGGGCCGCCTCCATCTGACCGCGCGGAACCGCCTCGATACCAGTGCGGATGACCTCCGAAATGTAGGCCGCGTGATACAGGCCCACGCCCAAGAAGCCCAGCACGAACGGCGCGATGCGCACCGGCTGGTCGGCACCGGTTATGGCCTGCAAAAACTGCGGACCGGCCATGTACATAAAGAGCACCTGCACGGGCAACGGGGTGTTCTGGTAAAACTCCACGTACACGCGGCTTATGGCGCGCAGCACGCGCGAGCGAGTGGTAGAGAACACGCCCAGCAGCGTGCCCAGCACCAGCGACAGCAGCAGACCGGCAACGACCACCTGCAGCGTCACGCCAAAGCCCTCCCAGAAGGGCCCCATGTTTTGAAATGTCGTCGACCAACGGTCGGCGTCAAATAATCCTTCGAGCATTTGATTCCTTCCTTGGACGATGCGCCTATACAAGACCCCAGGTCTTGACCTCTTGGTCGAGCCAGCCGTCGGCCAGGCGATCGCATATCACCTGATCGACCACGGCCGAAAGGTCGCAACCCTTCTTGGTCGCCACGCCGTAGCCCTGCTCGCCAAACTTGACCTCGGGCTGCAGCAGCTCAACGGTCTCGTTCATGTAACCGGCCAGCGTGGAGCGGTCCATGGCAAAGACGTCGATATTGCCGGCGTCGAGCGAACTCTTGATGATGGGGTAGCCGCTAAAGGCCCTAAACTCGGGCTTGCAGCTAAAGCCGTTGTCCTTGATCATCTGCTCGATCAGGCCCTGCGTGGTGGCGCCCTGGCTCACGCCAATGACCTTGCCGTCCAGGTCCTCAATCGAGGTAAAGCCCGAACGCTTCTTGACCATGAGTCCCACGTAGTCGGTGCGGTACGGCGTCGAGAAATCCCAGCTCTTCTTGCGCTCGTCGGTGATGGTGTAGGTCGCCGCGACCACGTCGAGTTGGCCGTTATCGATCAGCGGGCCGCGCGTCTTGGGCGTTACGTCGGTAAACTCGACAAGCTCCTGGGCGCGGGCCTCCTTGTAGCTCACGCCAAAGACGGCAGCGGCGATCTGGTAGCACAAATCGACTTCCATGCCCTCAAAGCGGCCCTTGGCGGTGTCGTAATAGCCATAGCCGGGAACGTCCTTCTTAACGCCTGCATTCAGATGGCCACGCGACTTGATGGCCGCAAGCTTGGACCCCTTGTCGGAGCCCTCGCCGCTGGTGGAGTTGCCGCAACCGGTAAGCGCGGTCCCCGTCAGCGCAAGCATGCCGGCGCCAGCCAGCTGCAAAAAGTGACGGCGCGACACGGCCGCCCTCGTCATATCCGTCATGTCCATCACCGCGCCTAGTGCAGAATCTTGGACAGAAACTCGCGGCAGCGCGGGTTCTCGGGGTTGTCGAAGAAGTGCTCGGGCGTGCCCTCCTCCAGAATGCGGCCGTCCTCCATAAAGATGACGCGGTCGGCCACCTGGCGCGCAAAGCCCATCTCGTGCGTCACGCAGATCATGGTGATGTCCTCCTGCGCGAGCTCAATCATAACGTCCAGAACCTCCTGGACCATCTCGGGGTCGAGCGCCGAGGTCGGCTCGTCAAACAGAATGATGGGCTGCTTGGTGCACAAGGCACGGGCGATGGCGATGCGCTGTTGCTGACCACCCGAGAGATTCTGCGGATACTCGCCGGCCTTATGAGCCATACCGACGCGCTTGAGCGCGGCGATGGCGATCTCGGTCGCCTCCTCCTTGCTCTTCTTTTGCAGCTTGATGGGCGCGAGCGTCAGGTTGCCCAGCACCGTCATGTTGGGATACAGGTTGAACTGCTGAAACACCATGGAACTGTACTTGCGAGCCATCTCCAGGTGATTCTTTTTGGTGAGCGGCGTGCCATCGATGACGACCTCGCCCGACGTGGGTTCCTCCAGATAATCGACGCAACGGATGAGCGTCGACTTACCCGAACCGGAAGGCCCGATCATTACGAGCTTCTCGCCGCGTTTGACGGTGAGATTGATATCTTTGAGCACATGCAGGTCGCCAAAGTACTTGTTGAGATGCTTGATCTCGATCATGTCTGCCATGAATGTCCCTTCCCTGCGTTTACACGAGTTGAACTATTGTACGGAAAGAACCGCGTTTCCGCAGCCCACACTACATTCCCGTAAAGAACCCGCAACCTTTAACCCACTCATTGGGGACAGACTTAAATGAGTACCTGCTCATTGGGCACTCATTTAAGCCTGTCCCCAATGAGTGCCCAGCCCAGCAAAAAGGGGCGCGACCATGACGGCCACGCCCCCTCAACATCAACTATGTACCGCTCGGCCCTTACGCAAGCTTTGCGCCGACGATCTTTGCTGCGGCCGGCTTGTCGAAGTTGCCGCCGGTTGCCTTGCCCAGGGCACCCATAACCTGGCCCATCTGCTTCTTGGACGTGGCACCCAGCTCGGCGATAACCTGCTCGATCAGGGCCTCGAGCTCCTCGCCCGAAACCTGCGCGGGCAGCAGGCTTTCCAGAATCTTGACCTGCTCGGTCAGGTTGTCGGTACGCTCCTGGTCGGTGCCGGCCTTGATGGACATCTCCAGCGTCTCGCTCGTCTGCTTGATCAGACGCTTGATCATGCTGTTGACGTCTTCCTCGGTCACATCGCGGCGCTCGTTAACCTCGATATTCTTCACCTCTGCCTTGACCTGGCGAATGATGGACAGGCGAACCTTGTCCTTGGCCTTCATGGCCGCGATCATTTCCTTCTGCAGCTCTTCGTTGGTCATCTGCAAATCCTCTCTAAACGCGTGGGCGGCACTCGCGCGAGCACCGCCCCATGATTACTCAGTCGTCGACGAATCGTCGGTCGAGCTCTTGGTGACGCCCTTCAGACTCACGTTATAGGGTACGTCTTTGGGCATGGGGTTGACGGTGATGTCGGCATCCTTCTTGTACTGCTCCAGCCACTCGCTGTACGCGGTACTGGCCGCCTGCGTCTTCACCACGTTGGAGACGTACTTCTTGATGTCCTTGGGTACCTGCTTGATGTCATCGACCTGGCTATCGACATGGAAGTAGTCGGTGCACTTGATGATGTGGTAACCATAGGTCGACTCGACGACTTCGCTCACGTCGCCCTTGTTGAGCCCCTCGAGCGCCGTCTGGTAGCTGTCGACAAAGGTGGTGAGCTTATCCCAGCCCACATCGCCCTTCTTCTCCTTGGAACCGGTGTCTTCGGAGTACTGCTCAACGGCGTCCTCAAAGCTCAGCTCACCGGAGTTGATCTTGTCCAGACACTCCTGCGCCTTGGCCTTAGCGGCAGCCTTGTCCTCGTCGGAAGCGTCGGAATCAACCTTGATCAGGATGTTCGACGAGCGGCGAGCATCGTTGTAGTTAGACAGGTTCTCGTTGATGTAATCGACAATCTCGCTGTCCTTGGGCTTGCTCGTGGGCGCGACGGCATCCTTGAGTTTCTGCTGCGCCAGACTCTCCTTGAGCGAGTCCTTGTAGGTGTCCTCGGTATAGCCGTAGGTCTTGAGGGTCTTCTTAAAGGCCTTGGCACCGCCCGCGCTCTTGCACGCGTCCTTCCAAGCCTTCTCGACCTCCTCGTCCGACACCGTCACGCCGTTCTCCTTCTGTGCCTGCTGAAGCAGAATCTGCTGCGTATAGGAGTCGATGAGTTGCTTGCGGTACTTCTTGGGCGTCAGGTCGTTGTCGACCAGATACTGCGCCCAGTCCTTGTCCTTGGTGTAGCCGTAGGACGTGCGCATGCTCATGATCTGCTTGGTCACGGTGTCCTCGGTGAGGTTGGTGCCGTTGATAGTTGCAGCAACACCGCCGGTCAGCTTGTAGCCCGAGGTGTCCTCGGCCTGCGACATAAGGCCGGAGCACGCCATCGCCGAGACGGAAAGCAGCATCGCCAGCACGCCGATGATCACCAGGACGATCTTGACGGTCTTAGACACGTACGTCTTGCGCTGCTTCTTGCGAGAGCTGGAGGCAGCGCGGGCCTGCTGCTCGGGCGTCGGCGCGGCCTCGGAGTTCTTTTTCTTATTTGCCATAGTTGGCCTTTCGCATAACGAATCGAACAAACGCCATTGTGTCACAACGCAGCCCCCGCGACACGCTTGGTGCATTGGGGACAGGTTAATCTGCACCATTTTGGTGCAAAGGGGGCAGATGTGGCACTTGGGGACGTTCTTTATATGCCGGCACTTGGGGACCGTCCCTTACTGCCAGCAGAAAAGGAACGTCCCCAAGTGCCGGCTCAGCCCCACCTTAGAAGTGACGGCGGATGGCGTCGACCATGCCCTGGGGCGTGGTCTGGCCGAGCACGTCGGCTGCGGCATCGGCGCCCATAAAGATGTTCATGAGTGCCTGCAGGGCCTCGACCTGGCCGCCCGGCTCGGCAATACCCAAATTGATGACGATCTGCGCCGGCACCGGAGCGCCCATGCCAGCCATAGCGTTAAATGTCACGGGCGCGGCGGGCTTCACCACCGCGATATAGGGCTTGGCCACAAACCCCGGATCGGTATGCGGAATGGCAATGTTTGCCGCCGGCATGGCAAGACCCGTGGGATAGGCATCCTCGCGCGTGCGAACGGCGTCGAGCCAACCCTCGGCAATGTAGCCACGTGGAGCAAGCTCGCCCTCGAGCCGCGCAAACACCTCATCCGGCGTTGCACACTCCCAATCAAAAAACACCAGCTCAGGCGTAAACAGCGCTTCGTTATCCGCCATGCGCTCACCTCTCTCACCTAGTCACCTGGGACGTTCTTAAACGACTAGTCATTCAAGAACGTCCCCAATGACCAGTCGTTTAAGAACGTCCCCAATGACTACCTAAAACAAAAGGTGGCCACTTGCGCCTTGGCGCCAATGACCACCCTGACTACTCGGCTAAATTGTACTGTGCGCCGCTAGCCGCGAGGCGCGTCAATTGCGACCTTGCCGCTCTCCAGCACGTGGACGCGGCCGTCGGCGAGCATCTGCACGACCTCGGGATACAGCACGTGCTCAATCGCGTGGATGTGCTCCTCGAGCGTGTCGACGTCCCAGCCCTCCTCAACAGCCAGCGCACGCTGGGCGATGATGGGACCGTTGTCGTAGATCTCGTTGGCAAAGTGCACGGTCACGCCGGTCACCTTGACGCCGCGCGCAAACGCATCGTCGATCGCATGGGCACCGGTAAAGCTCGGCAGCAGTGCCGGATGCAGGTTGACCACGCGGTTGGGGAACGCCGCCAGCAGCGGCGTGTGCACCATGCGCATGTAACCGGCCATCACCACGTACTCGCAGCCGCGCTCGAGCAGCTCATGCGCGATGATCTCGTCAGCCGCGATGGGGTCGGCATAGACATCTTTGGACAGCGTGAGTGTCTGGATGCCCGCACGCTCGGCACGCTGCAAGCCCTTGGCCGAAGGACGGCTCGACACCACAAGCTCAATCGAGGCGTTGAGCTTGCCAGCGGCGATCAGGTCGATCAGCGCCTGCAGGTTGGTACCCGAACCGCTGATAAGCACGCCGATCTTGAGCGGCTCGGCCGTATCGGTACCGGTCGGACGGGTGTAGGGCACAAAGCCCAGGCCCTCGGCAGCAGTCATCTGCTCGTTAGCGCTCATCGGAGTACACGACCTTACCGGAACCCTCGACGCACTCGCCCACGCGGAACGGCTTCTCGCCCAGCGCGACCAGCGCCTCGGTCACGGCAGCCTCGTCCTCGGGGGCGACGATCAGGCACAGGCCGACGCCCATGTTGAAGGTCTTACATGCCTCGTTGGGCACGAGCTCGGCCTGACGCGACACGTAGGTGATGACGGGCGGAACATCCCAGCCCATCTCGGCGCCGTTGCGGGTGACCACGGCGTCGACGTCGTCGGCGAGCGCGCGGTTGAGGTTCTCGGTAATACCGCCGCCGGTGATGTGGGCAATGGCATGAACGTTGGCGCCATTGCGCAGCAGCTCCAGAATCGGCTTGACGTAGATGCGCGTGGGGGCCAGCAGGGCGTCGGCCAGCGATGCACCGCCGAGCTCCTCGAGCGGACGGCTTAGTTCCTCGGCCTTAGCGGCAGCCTCGGGCGTACCCGGCTTGATGCCGTCAACACCGATAACCTTGCGCACGAGTGAGTATCCGTTGGAGTGCACACCGGTGGAGGGCAGGCCCAGGATCACATCGCCGGGGCGAACGTTCGCGGGGTCGAGCATCTTGGGACGATCGACAACACCCACGGTAAAGCCGGCGAGGTCGTAATCGGCGGGGGCCATGACACCGGGGTGCTCGGCCATCTCGCCGCCCACGAGCGCGCAGCCTGCGAGCTTGCAGCCGTCGGCCACGCCCTTGATGATCTTTGCCATGTGCTCGGCCTCAATGTGACCGATGGCGACGTAATCCAGGAAGAACAGCGGCTCGGCGCCCGAAGCCAAAATGTCATTGACGCACATGGCGACCAAGTCCTGGCCCACCGTCTCGTGACGGTCCATGATCTGGGCGAGCACGAGCTTGGTACCCACGCCGTCGGTGCCGCTGATCAGGATCGGGTCTTCCATATCCTTAAGCGCGGCGGCCGAGAACAGGCCACCAAAGCCGCCGATGCCGCCGATGACCTCGGGGCGGTTGGTGTCCTTGACCATCTGCTTAATAGCGTCGACGGCGCGGCCGCCCTCGGCGGTATCGACGCCGGCGTCCTCGTACGTCACATGCTTGCTGTCGCTCATCTGAGCCTTCCTCTCCCACTACCGTGGCGCCGCGCGGACGCCAAACGGTGCTCATAGTTGCGTTCATTTCGGCGCGCGCCATAACAGCACGCGCCGTCATATCAACAAAACAGCAGGTAAAACCTACCAAAATAAACCTGTCCCCACATGGCAGGTTTTAGGCCTCGCCGTGCTCCTCTTCCCAGCTGCGGTCGTCGTATTTCTCGACCACGGCGTCGTCGTCAAAGTGCAGCGGCTTGTCCAGGTTGCGGGGCTTAAAGCCCTCCATGAACTTGTCGTGGCCAAAGCTCTCGGGAATCGCCACGGGGTAGCGTCCGGTAAAGCACGCATCGCAGTAACCGCCCTTGGGCATGACCTTCAGCAGGCCCTCGACCGAAAGGAAGGCCAGCGAATCGGCGCCGATATACTCGCAGATCTCATCGACCGTCTTGTTGGCGCTGATGAGCTGCGACTGCACGTCGGTATCGATACCGTAGAAGCACGGCCAAATGACCTCGGGCGAGTTGATGCGAATGTGAATCTCCTTGGCGCCGGCGTTGCGCAGCATCTTGACGAGCTGCACCATGGTGGTGCCGCGGACGATGGAGTCGTCGATGACGACTAGGCGTTTGCCTTCGATGTTGTCGCGCAGCGGGTTGAGCTTCATGCGCACGCCCATGGCGCGCAGCTCCTGCGTGGGCTCGATAAACGTACGGCCCACGTAGCGGTTCTTGATGAGGCCCTCGCCAAAGGGAATACCGCTCTCGTGCGAATACCCCTCCGCGGGCGGCAGGCCGGAGTCGGGCACGCCGATGACCAGGTCGGCCTCGACGGGCTCCTCATGTGCCAGCTGACGACCCATGTCATAACGGCAGGCGTAGACGCTCTTGCCGTTCATGATGGAGTCGGGGCGAGCGAAGTAGACCTGCTCAAAGATGCAGTTTGCGGGCTCTTCGGCTGCAGGCACGCCCTGCTCGGATACCAGACCCTCGGCGCTGATGCGCAAAATCTCGCCGGGACGGACGTCACGGACGTACTCGGCACCCACGATGTCGAGTGCGCAGGTCTCGGAAGCAACGACCCAGCCGCCGGCGCGCGTGACACGGACGGCGGAGTCGACCGTCGCGGCGCCGTCCTGCGACGGCAGCTGCGAAACGGATGCGGCATCGGCCTGGTCCAGGCCCTCGTCCACCAGCTTGCCCAGCACGAGCGGGCGAATGCCGTGCGGATCGCGGAATGCGTAGAGTGCCTGCTCGTTGATGAGCGTCATGGCGTAGCCGCCGCGCACGAGCTCCATGGTCTTGCGAATGCCCTCGCGCAGATGGCCTGTACGCTGGGTAAAGTAGCCGATAAGCTTGGTCGCGACCTCGGAATCCGAATTGGAGAGGAACGGCACGCCCAGCTCGATCAGCTGGCGGCGCAGCTCGTCGGTGTTGACCAGAGTGCCGTTGTGAGCAAGCGCGATAATAACGCTGTTGATGGTAGAAAGATGCGGCTGCGAGGCTTCCCAGCTCTTGGCACCGGCAGTGCCATAGCGCACGTGGCCCACGGCCAGCTGGCCGGAGAGCGTCGACAGGTCGGCGTTGGAGAACACGCGATCGAGCAGTCCCAGGTCCTTGCGAACCATAACCGTGCCGCCATCACCCACGGCGATTCCCGCCGATTCCTGGCCGCGATGCTGCAGCGCGCGCAGACCAAAGTACGTCAGTCGAGCCACATCGCGATCGGGTGCCCACACACCAAAAATGCCGCATTCCTCATGCAGCTGGTCGGAGTCCGGATCATACGTCGACATGGTCTTCACCTGTCCCGCGGCACGCTCGGCCGCGCGGATGGTTTCTTGAGACATGGCATCCCCTCAGAGCCTCGTTATTTGGCGTTACCTGCCCTATTATACGCACGGCAAGACAAGCACCCCCGCGCATGAACAGCGCTTTTTAAAAGCCCACCGAGCTTATAATCCGTTTTGCAGCCAAACATTTTATTGGGCAACCGCCTCGGGGCCGACGATCCCGCATACTTCCGTTGCGACGCGTCTCGCCCGCCGTTGGGGCTTGCATTGTTGCAATTGGGACGTTCGTCCTGTCTTTTGGCAGGTCGGCGGCGTATCCTTGTACCTACAGCAAAACGAGAAAGGTTATGTATGGATCGAAACGAACTCGACCCCAGCGTCCCCAGCGCCACGGAGGTCAAGAAGATCCCCCTCATCATTAAGATATACGCCGTCCTGTGCATCCTGTCCGGCGTGGGCACGCTCCCGTCGGTCGGCGCCTTTATGTGGCAGGTCATCACCGCGCTCATCAACGGCAACGCCGCCGCCAAGCTCGGCGACAACACGCTCGTCGCGGTCGGACTGATTGTCGCCGGCATCATGCTCTCGGCTGCCAGTGCCGTCATCTTGATCATCTTTGGCCTTGACCTCATCAAGAACCAGCGCCGCAATGCCGCCCGTCTGTCCTATATCCTTATCGCATTGACCGTCGTCGAGCTTTTGGTTGACGTGATGCTCCAGGGTATCGGGCCTTTCTTGCTGCGCCCTGCCATCCAGCTCGGCATCCTCGTCGCGCTTTCGACCACCGTCGACCCCACGCTGCGCCAGGAGCGCGAGCTGCAGCGCCGCCTGCAGGAGATGCTCGATCGCGACGCCGCCGCCGAGGGCATGCTCGGGCGCGATGAAACCGGCGAAGGCTACATCAAGCTCAACTACTTCAACCTGTTCTGGGTATTCTTTGTCTGCTGCATACTCGGCCTGATCGCCGAGGACATCTGGCACATGACGGTCGACGACCCGGGCGTCTACCAGAACCGCGCCGGCATGCTGTTTGGCCCCTTCAGCCCCATCTACGGATTTGGCGCCGTGCTCATGACCATGGTGCTCAACCGCTTCTACAAAAAGAACCCCATCATCATTTTCCTGGTAAGCGCTGTGCTCGGCGCGAGCTTTGAGGTGTTCGTGGGCTGGTTTATGCAGACCTCGTTTGGCGTGGTCTCGTGGAGCTACTCGCATATGAAGCTCTTTGGCATGCCCGATCCGCTCGCCGTCCTTACGGGCGGACGTACCTGCACGGGCTTTGCCTGCCTGTGGGGCCTGGGCGGCCTCATCTGGATCAAGCTGCTGCTGCCGAGGCTGCTCAAGCTCATCAACATGATTCCGTGGAAGAGCCGCTACTCGGCTACCGTCATCTTCACCATCATTATGCTGGTCGATGGCGTTATGACGCTGCAGTCGCTCGATTATTGGTATCAGCGCGTCAACGGCACGGAACCGGATATTCCCGTTGCGCAGTTCTACGGCAAGTACTTCGATAATGACTTTATGGAGAATCGCTTCCAGAGCATGACCATGAGCCCCAAGGATGCGACGCGCGTGTAGCGCCAACCGCGCCCAAAACGCAAAATGCCCGTCGGTATCACACGTACCGGCGGGCATTTTTATAAGCCGCCTTCTATCGACGCAAGCCTCTACGCCTCGCGCTCGACCTCACTCACGCATTCATTCTTGATGGTGCCGACGAGCGCCTGCAGCGCATCGACCACGTGCGGGCGAATGTCCCCGCCGATGAGCACGAGCATGATGTCGTCACCTACGGCAAGCTCGCCGCTTGCCAACCACACGCGCACATAGCCGATACCTGGCATCGCGCTCGTGGCCTCGATAGCAGCCTGCACCTTGCTGGCGTCGTATCCGAACACCATGCCGCCCACCTTGTGGCCCGGCGCCACGCCATCGGTCTCGACACCGCGCGCCTCGGCCTTGGGCGTCGCGCGCACCACACCGTTATGTGTCAGATACATACCGCACGCAGGTGCCGACGAATCGGCCTTGGCCTCGCGCAGCCAAGCATCAACCGAAGGCATCGTTTTGCCATTCTCGAGCATCATTTCTCCCTTACCGTCGTCGAGTAGCCAATTTGGAACGGGGCTTTTTAGCTACTCTCGAACAACTTATTCCTCGACCGGCGTGAGCACCATGACGGCACGCGTGTTGCTCAGCGATAACGAACGACAGGTCACAAGCGTTACGACCTTGGTTGCCGAAGCGGCACGATCGGTGGCATCGCTCGCCACGGCAGAGGCACCGTCGAGCATCTCGGACAGGTAGTTCTTGAGCCCGTCGTCGCCCTCAAAATTGGGTGTGCGCGCCTTGGCATACGTGTCCTCGACCACCTTGGTCGCCAGCGGACGCAGCTTATACGTCGCATCGCGCGTGATGTAGTACACATATTCAATGCTATCGAACGTTGCCTGGTCAGTCGTATCCGAAATCACGTTGAACATCGACCCATCGTTCATATGGTGGCCGTAGATCGTGGTCTGCTGGTCAACCATTCCCGGCGCGGTGTCATCGCTATCCAGGAAAATGGCCCCAGATGCATTGGCCGTACCGTCGAACAGCATGTTGAGGTATTTGGAGTTGTTGTTGGTCTGCACCACGGGATAGTTGATGTTGGTTCCCGGCACATAAATCCAACCCACAACCTCGGGATTTGTCTGGGCAAGCGCATCGAAGTCGATAATCGGCACGCCGCTGGCGTCCTTATCGCTTACATATTGCTTCTCGATTTTCTGATACGAATCGCTCGCCTGCTTATAGCCAATCTGCGCGTTGATAAAGATGGCAGCGGCGGCAACAATCAGGCCGATGCCGATGATGATGAGCAGAATGGGAATAATGGAGCGGCGCTTTTTGCGCGGCGGCTCGGTGTAATCCGACGGCGCGGCATGCGATGAAGACCGGGGCGGCTTCTTAGCGTTGCTATAAGATGAAGGTCGATATGCGGCTGGCGCGTCCTGTCGACGATGCGTCGCCGGTGTCACGGGGCGCGGCGCGCGCGGCTGCTGAGGAGAGGATGCCCGACCCTGCTGCGCCGCATGGGCAGCACCCGGCTTCGATGGATCGGGAATCTGAGAAGCCTTGAATCGTTTTCCCTGATAGTCGGACATGGCTCTCCTTATACTGCGGTGAAACGGCGGAACGCCTAGGCGTCGGCCATCTCCTGCTTCATCTTCTCGATAACCTTGCGGTACTCGGGGTCGCAAGCGCCTAGAATCTGCGTGGCGTAGATGGCGGCGTTCTTGGCGCCGTTAATGGCAACGCAGGCCACGGGCACGCCCGAAGGCATCTGCACCATCGACAGCAGCGAATCCATACCGCCCAGGTCACTCGTCTTCATAGGCACACCGATAACCGGCAGCGGCGTAAAGGCAGCCACGACACCACCCAGGTGAGCGGCCTTGCCGGCGGCGGCGATAATTACTTTGATACCGCGATCGGCAGCAGTCGAGGCCCACTCGTGGACCTTCGCCGGCGTGCGGTGTGCGCTCGCAATGACGAGCTCATAGGGCACACCAAGCGCCTCGAGCTCGGCGGTGCAGCCTTCCATAACGCCCAGATCGGACTTGGAACCCATGATGATCCCGACAACCGGCTTTTGATCTGCCATAAACAAAGACCTCCTGTTGAGAGCGGTGACGCGGCCAATCCGCGACCCTTAACTACTGAGAGTAGTATAGCTGCTCCCGTCCCTGCGGTCCCCGGGTGCCCCGCGGCGGGCTGGGTTTTTATCTTCGCTCCCCTTGCTTCGCAAAGTCGCTCAGACAATAAACCCAGCCCGCCGCGGGGCACCCGGGGACCTACCGGGGATTGCCATGACGTACGTTGGCTGAAATATTAACGTGGGATCCGCCGTTCGAACGAACGGCGGATCCCACACTCACTTTTTATTCAGCCCTAGTCATCGCGCAAAGCCCCTTCGGCAGCACACGGTGCAGCCAAGTCACCGCAGGCCGGGGCGGGAGGGGCCGAGTTTCCTCCTGAGCGACTCTGCTTGCAGCCGGAGCGAAAGGGGGAAATCTCGGCCCCTCCCGCCCCGGCCGGACAGGTCACACTACACCGTGTACTGCGGCAGGTCCTGCAGGGCGATAACGTCCATGCCCATGTCGTTGGCGCTACCGTGACCCTGCTGGTCCTCGCGCACGGCCTCGATGGCACTCACGTACGTGTTGGCGGCAGACATCGCGGTCACGCAGGTCACGCCGCGGCGCACCGCCTCGGTACGCAACAGATAGCCGTCGCCACGAGAACCCGAGCCATACGGCGTATTGACGATCACCGCAATCTTGCCGTCGGCGATCAGGTCGCCGATGTTGGGACGCTCGCCGTCGTGCGGGCCGCTAATCTTCTCCACGACCTCGCACGTCACGTTGCCGCCACGCAGCACGCGCGCCGTACCCTCGGTGGAGCAGATATCAAAGCCCAGGTAGCGCAGGATACGGGCGACCGAAAGGATATGACGCTTGTCGCGGTCGCACACGCTGATGAACACCTTGCCGCAGCTCGGATCGGGCAGCTTGTAGTCAATCGCCAGCTGCGTCTTGGCATATGCCTCGGGATAGCTCTTGGCGATACCCATGACCTCGCCCGTCGACTTCATCTCGGGACCCAGGATAACGTCGGCGCCCGGGAAACGACCCCAGGGCATAACGGCTTCCTTCATGCAGAACCAGTCCAGCTGACGCTCGTCGCTCGGCAGGCCCAGGGTCGCGATGGAATCGCCTGCCATGATACGCGCCGCGCACTTGGCCAGCGGCACGCCGGTGGCCTTGGAGATAAACGGCACGGTGCGGCTGGCACGCGGGTTGGCCTCGATCACGTAGACGGTCTCGCCCTTGATGGCGTACTGCACGTTGACCAGGCCGCGTACGCCCAGCGTCATCGCGATGCGGCGCGTGGTCTCGCGAAGCTTTGCCTGCAGGCTCTCGCTAAAGCTGAACGGCGGGATGCAGGTCGCAGAGTCGCCGGAGTGAATACCGGCCTCCTCGATATGCTCCAGAATGCCGCCGATGTAGACCTCTTCGCCATCGCACAGGGCGTCGACATCGGACTCGATCGCACCCTCCAGGAAGCGGTCCAGATACACCGGGTAGTCGGGGCTAATGCGCGCGGCCTCGGCCATGTAATCGCGCAGATGCTCGGCATCGTAGGCGATCATCATGCCGCGGCCGCCCAGCACGTAGCTCGGACGCACCAGCAGCGGGTAGCCGATATGCGCGGCCACGGCCTCGGCCTCCTCAAACGAGGTTGCCTGGCCCGCCGGCGGGTACATGATGCCCAGCTTGTCGAGCAGAGCAGCGAAGCGCTCGCGGTCCTCGGCAAAGTCGATGGCATCCGGCTTGGTGCCCATGATGTTGACGCCACTCTCCTCGAGCATGCGCGCCAGCTTAAGCGGGGTCTGGCCGCCAAGCGTCACCACGACGCCGTCGGGGCGCTCAACATCGATAACGTCCATGACGTCCTCGTAGGTGAGCGGCTCAAAGTACAGGCGGTCGGACGTGTCGTAGTCGGTCGAAACGGTCTCGGGATTGCAGTTGACCATGATGGTCTCGAAGCCGCGGGCCGCCAGCGCATAGCTCGCGTGCACGCAGCAGTAGTCGAACTCGATGCCCTGGCCGATACGGTTGGGGCCGGCACCCAGAATCATCGCCTTGGGCTTGCACGCGGGCGTGGTCTCGTCGGGGGCAACGCACTTCTTGGCGATCGGGCTCGTACGGTAGATGTTCTCGTAGGTCTTGTAGTGGTATTCCGTCGCACTCGAGAACTCGGCGGCGCAGGTATCGACCGTCTTCATGCTGGGAACCACGCCCAGACCCTTGCGGTAAGCGCGAACAAAGCGCTCGTCCGAGCCGGTCAGCGCAGCGATCTCGGCATCGCTCGTGCCATACTGCTTGAGCAGGCGCATCGCGTCGGCGTCAATGTCCTCCACGCGCAGGCCGCGGATGCTTTCTTGGACCTGCACCATATCGTTGATGCGGTTGAGATACCACGGATCGATACCGCAGATAGCGTGGATGCGCACAACATCCCAGTCACGGCGCAGGGCCTCGACCACAAAGAAGATGCGGTGCTCAGTCGGGGTGCCCACGGCCTGAGCAAGCTCATCATCGCTCAGCTTATCGGCGCCCTCCTTGCCACCGGCGCAAATGCCCTGGTGTCCGTCCTCCAGCGAGCGCATGGCCTTGCCGAAGGCCTCCTCAAAGGTGCGGCCGATCGCCATGATCTCGCCCACGGCCTTCATGCGCGTGGTGAGCGTGGGGTCGGTACCCTTGAACTTCTCGAAGGCAAAGCGCGGCACCTTGACCACGCAGTAGTCGATCGTGGGCTCAAAGCAGGCGGGCGTAGCTTTGGTAATGTCGTTGACGATCTCGTCGAGCGTGTAGCCCACGGCCAGGCGAGCGGCGGCCTTGGCGATGGGGAAACCCGTGGCCTTGGAGGCCAGCGCGGACGAACGGCTCACGCGCGGGTTCATCTCGATGACAATCAGGCGGCCGGTTTGGGGATTCACGGCAAACTGCACGTTGGAGCCGCCGGTCTCGACGCCGATCTTCTCCAGGATGGCGAGCGAGGCGACACGCATGCGCTGATACTCAAGGTCGGAGAGGGTCTGCGCCGGCGCTACGGTGATGGAGTCACCGGTATGCACGCCCATGGGGTCGAGGTTCTCGATGGAGCACACGATGATGCCGTTGCCGGCGTGGTCGCGCATGACCTCCATCTCGTATTCTTTCCAACCCTCGATGGACTCCTCGACCAGCACCTCGTGGGCGGGCGAGAGCTCGAGGCCCTGGCTCACGATGGAGACGAGCTCCTCGTGAGTATGCGCGATGCCGCCACCGGCGCCGCCCAAGGTAAAGCTCGGACGCAACACGCAGGGATAGCCCACACGCTCGGCGATGGCCTCGGCGTCGGCCACGCTGTAGGCATAGCCCGAGCGCGCGACCTCCAGGCCGATCTCGGCCATGGCCTCGTTAAAGAGCTTGCGGTCCTCACCGCGCTCGATGGCGGCAAGGTCACAGCCGATCATCTCGACGCCGTACTTGTCGAGTGTGCCGTCCTTTGCCAGCTCGACGGCGGCATTCAGACCGGTCTGGCCGCCCAGCGTGGGCAGCAGCGCGTCCGGGCGCTCCTTCTTGATCACGCGCTCGATAAATTCGGCGGTGATGGGCTCGACATAGGTGCGGTCGGCCAAGCCCGGGTCGGTCATGATGGTCGCCGGGTTGGAGTTGACTAGGATGACCTCAAAGCCATCCTCCTTGAGCACCTTGCAGGCCTGGGCGCCGGAGTAATCGAACTCGCAGGCCTGGCCAATGACGATGGGGCCCGAGCCAATGACGAGGATACGCTTGATGTCAGTACGTTTAGGCATGTTAGTTCTCCTCGATCTCGGTCGCAGCGGAGCCATTGTCGGCAAAGTTCCAGCCCTGCAGGCGGTCCTTCGCGGTGTCGATGTCCAGGTAGTTCTCCTCGCCGTCCATGAGTCGCGTAAAGGCGGTAAAGAGATAGTGGGCATCGGTGGGGCCAGGCGAGGCCTCGGGGTGGTACTGGACCGAGAAGCACGGGGCGTCGAGCAGCTGGATGCCCTCGGCGGTGCCGTCGTTGAGGTTCACATGCGTCAGGCGAATGCGACCAAAGCGCTCGTTCATCACGACCGGCGCGATTCCGCGGCGCACCCAGACGCGCAGATCTCCATCGGCCGCATGCTCGGTCTCGCCGCCGGAAAGCTCGGGGACAAGCTTGCCCAGGCTGGGGAACAGCAGGCCAAAGCCATGGTTTTGCGCGGTGATCTCCACACGGCGGCTTACCAGGTTCATAACCGGCTGGTTGCCACCGCGGTGACCGAACTTAAGCTTTTCCATCTGGGCGCCGCAGGCCAGGCTGATCATCTGGTGACCAAGACAAATACCAAAGACCGGCACCTTGCCGATCAGCTGCTGCACCTGCTCGTAGGTCTCCACCACGGCGTCGGGGTCGCCGGGGCCATTGGACAAAAAGACGCCGTCGGGATTCATGTCGAGCACCTCACTCGCGGGCGTATCCCACGGCACGACGGTAAGGTCGCAGCCGGCGCGGACCAGACCCTCCAGAATGCCGCGCTTCACACCGCAGTCGTAGGCGACCACTTTGTGACGGGCAGGAGCGGCAGCCGAAAGCGCAAAGTCATGCGTGGCAGGCAGGTCGGCAGCCACAAACTCATGAGGCGCGGGGCAACTTACGGTCTTGACCAGGTTCTCGCCTACCAGCGTGGGCGCTGCGGCCAGACGCTCGGCAAGCTCGTCGACGTCGAAGATCTCGGTCGAGATAATGCCCATCTTGGAACCATTGTCGCGCAGGTGGCGTACCAGAGCGCGGGTGTCGACGCCCTCGATAGCGACGATGCCGTGGGCGCGCAGATACTCCGGCACGCTGACGGCCGAGCGCCAGTTAGAAGGCGTGGCGCACATGTCGCGAACGATCATGCCGCGCATGGCGGGAGCGCTCGCGGGACGAACGGCATCGCCGGGGAAGGCCGACTGGACGTCGGTCTCGTCGATACCGTAGTTGCCGATCTGCGGATAGGTCATGGTTACGATTTGGCCGGCATAACTCGGGTCGGTCATGACCTCAAAGTAGCCCTCGAGCGAGGTGTTGAAGCAAACTTCGCCGGTCGCGGTGCCCTCGGCGCCGCATGCACGTCCATAAAAAATGGTCCCATCCTCAAGATACAGGATGCAGGGACCGCAGGTGCCCTTGCTGGTTTTGGCCAGCATACGCTGGCAAAGCTCGCTGGGCGCGAAGGTGCGGGCGGCAGCGCCCGCGGTATGGTTGTTCGCCATAATTCTCCTTCCCGGTCTCACAGGACCGGCTTAAAGGTGTGTAGTTAGGCCTCGCGGTATTGTAACCGCAAGCATGCCTCATGGCGTTAATTTCATCGAAATGTTTACGAAATGATAATTATGACTTTCTATGCATAATGTTTTTTAATCCCCGTCCCAGAAAAATCATCCCGCGCGGGCTTGTGTCTCACGCGGGATGACGGCGTCTTATTTTTTCTTGTCCTGCTCCAGCAGTTCGGACGGTGTGCGATCGGGCTTCCCACCGCGGAAAATCTCGCGGCCATGCAGACGATGCTCCAGATCGCGCTCGGCTTTTTCCTCGTCAATCTTAGTCTGGCTCACCACCGGGTCCTCAATCAACGACGACACCGAGTTCACCTGCTTCTGAATGCGCTCGGCAATGGTGTCATCCATACTCACGATGCGCATCTTCCAGTCGATACTCGTGGCGTTGGATGAGCTCTTGGTCCACACGAACGTCAAAATGGCGCTCTGGTGGCCCCGCGCGGGGAACATGCCAAAGAAGGAATCGTGCTGAATGTTGCTATCCTCGTCGATATAGGCGTGAACGTTATACACCACGCGGTCGATCTTATCGTTGAGCAGCGCGTTGGTCGCAAGCGCCGCGGCCTGGATCTGCCCGTTGGACAGCAGCTCGAGCTCGTTGGCAGACGATGTGTCCAACACCGTCACCTCGACCGTGCCCGTACGCTCATCGGCTTCATCGACGGTAAAGTCGAGCGGGAACTGCGTAAAGCCGTTGCCCCATTCAAGTCCACCCTTGAGCGCGGTCGAAACGGTATCAACCGAAACGCTCTCGGACAGGTTGGCGGTATTCAGACGGCGCATCACGCCGTAGCCAATCTGCATGCCCACGATCAGCACCAAAATACCGATGACCACGGCCATCGCGGTCTTTGTAATGGTATGGCTCACCTGCGAGCCCGAAGGATCGTCCTCGGACAGCGGGTCGATATGTTTTGCCTGGCTCACGCGGTCCTCGCTGCGCAGCTGCGCTAGCGCCGCTTTGTCACCGCGCTTGGCCGCAGCCTCCTTCTCACGCATGCGCTCGGTACGCTTTTTGGCAAGCGTAGGATCCAAGACGCCGGATGCATCGATTTCGGAGAATAACTCCGTCACTTCTTCCGGAGTCAAAGGGTTCTTGTCAGCCATAAACTTCCTGTCATATCAATCAGTCGAGCTCGTGCGCACGCGCACCTTCGAACTGCATTCGATAGTAACGGGCATAGGTGCCGCCACGGGCGAGAAGCTGTTCATGCGTGCCACGTTCCACAACGCGACCATGCTCAACGGTCGCAATCTCATCGGCATGCTTAATGGTCGAAAGACGGTGGGCGATGATAATCGTGGTGCGGCCGCGTGCCAGCTCTTCGAGCGACTCCTGCACCGCCTCCTCGCTCTCGTTATCCAAAGCACTCGTCGCCTCGTCCAAAATCAGGATCTTGGGGTTCTTGAGAAACACGCGCGCGATGGCAACGCGCTGCTTCTGTCCGCCCGAAAGACGGCTGCCGCGCTCGCCCACGACCGTGTCATAGCCCTGTGGAAGCGACTCGATAAAGGCATCGATGTTGGCGCGACGGGCGGCCTCGGCGATCTCTTCTGCCGTGGCACCCGGCTTGCCGTAGGCGATGTTCTCGCCAATCGTACCGTCAAACAGATAGACATCCTGCTGCACCAGGCCGATGGCGCGACGCAGGCTCTGCTGCGTCACATCACGCACGTCCTGGCCGTCGATGCTAATGGATCCGGTAGCCACGTCATAAAAGCGCGGCAGCAGCGAACAGGTCGTGGACTTGCCGCCGCCCGAAGGGCCAACCAGCGCGATGGTCTGCCCGGGCTTGATGGACAGATTCATATGGTCGATAACGGGACGCTCGTCGGCATAGCCCTCGCCCAGCTCGACATCCTCGTAGTTAAAGCACACGTCGTGATACTCCACGGCGCCGGCAGTCACCTGCAGATCCGTAGCGCCCGGCTTGTCCTGGATATCCGGCGCGGTCGAGAGCACCTCGTCCATACGTTTAAAGCCGGCGATAGCCTTCTGATACGTTTCGGCCGAATTGACGAGCGTCTCGAGCGGCGTGCAGAACAGCGAAATATAGAGTGCAAAGGTCGCCATATCGACCGCCTGCAGCTGTCCCTGGGCGACCAGCCAGCCGCCCAGCAGCACCACGATCACATAGAGCACACCCGAGAGCAGGCCATACGTCGCGGTATAGACGCCCATGGCGTGATACATGTTCTCCTTGGACGAAAGGTAGCGATCGTTAGAGGCACGGAACTTGGCGCGCTCGGTCTCCTCGTTGGCAAAGCTCTTGACTACGCGCATGCCCGCAAGCGAATCCTGCAGCTGCGCATTGATGCCGCTGATCTTTTTGCGGTTGTCGCTAAAAACCTCGCGCATACGCATGTTCTGCCAAAACATGATGACCGCAAACGCCGCCGTCACCACGGCCATGGCGAGCGCCAACACCGGGGCGATGGTAAAGAGGATCGCAAACGAGCCAATAATCTCGATGCCGCAGATGATGATCCACTCGGGCACGTGGTGCGCCGCCTCGCAGATATCGAACAGATCGTTGACCACGCGGCTCATCATGTCGCCCGAACTGTTGCGGTCGAAGTACGCAAAGCTAAAGCGCTCGTACTGGTCAAACAGGTCCTCGCGCATCTTGGACTCCATGCGCGCACCCATCACGTGGCCCCAATAGCTCACAAAGTAGCGGCAGGCGCAGCGGACGGCATACATCAGCACCAAGCCCACCGCGATCATGCCGAGCGCCTGCATAATGGCAGCCTGACTCTGAGTAAATAGCCCACCGGTCAAATTGCGCAGAATAATGGGGAACGCCAGGTCAATGGCGGCAAGCACCAGAGCACAAACAGTATCAGCAACAAAAAGCCCCATCTGGGGCTTGTAATAAGACAAAAACCTCTTCAGCATAATCACCTTACGCGGTTTTACCAAACCGCGTTTCGTCTCGACGCTGCAAGTGCTCCATTTGGACAATCTGGCCTTCAATCGTCGGTCGCGTATATCCATACGCTTCCCTCCTCTTTTAGGCCACCTTGTCTCAAATGGAGCACTTTCGCTGACTTACACAAACCTGCGGGATCATCCCCGCTCGTTAAAGCTCCGCTCCGCCTAGTCGGTGCGCGATGCTGTCGCAGGCCAAGGCGCCCACGACGGTCTTGGCGTCTTCGATCTTGCCGTCGAGCACGGCATCGATCAGCTCGTGCAGCGGCACCAGGTCCACGTTGACAAACTCGTCATCATCGGGGTTGGGCGCATCAAACTCGAGCTTGGTAGCCAAGTAGATGTGGATGATCTCATCGCAAAAACCGCAGGACGTGACAATCGACGTCAAAAAGCGAATACGACCGGCCCTAAAGCCCGTCTCCTCATGCAGTTCGCGCTTGGCGCAATCGAGCGGGTCCTCGCCTGGATCGAGCTTGCCGGCGGGAATCTCGACCGTCACGCGGTCGATGGCGGTGCGGTACTGACGCACCAGTACGATCTTGCCGCTCTCGGTCAGTGCCACAACGGCCGCCGCACCCGGATGGCGAACGATATCACGGGCGCTGCGGCGACCGTTGGGCAGCTCAACCTCAAGACGGTGGACGTCGAGGATCTTGCCCTTCCAGGCGCACTCCTCCGAAAGAATCTTCTCGTGCAGCTCGACATCGTGCGGGTCGTCGTCGCCCAGCACTAGCGCCGGCTCGTCAGCGACCTCGCCACCAGGCTCGCCCTCGGCGTGCCCATACATGCGGCTGTCCTCTTCAACGATCTGCGCATCCACGAGCTCTTCGTTCTTCTCGTCCATCCGTCTCATTCCTCTCGGATTTTAGGCATCCCAGGCGTCGCGGCCGCGCAGCGCGCGCAGGCCGATGTCGTGACGCAGGGTCTTGCCCTCAAAATCAATCTTCTCGCAGGCCTCGTAGGCAAGGTTGCGAGCGTTCTCGAACGTGTCGCCCAGAGCGGTCACGGCAAGCACGCGGCCACCATTGGTCACGAGCTGGCCGTCCACCACGGCGGTGCCCGCGTGGTACACGATCACGTTCTCCATGGCCTCGGCATCGGCGATACCGGTGATGACCTTGCCCTTCTCGTAGCTGCCGGGATAGCCCGCGCTCGTCAGGACAACGGCCACGGCCCACTCGTCACGCCAGTCGAGCTCAATCTGATCGAGCTCGCAGTTGGCACAAGCCAGCATGACCTCGACCAGGTCGTTCTTAAGGCGCGGCAGCACGACCTGCGTCTCGGGGTCGCCAAAGCGGGCATTGAACTCCAGCACCTTGGGGCCGGCAGGCGTGAGCATAAAGCCGCCGTACAGGCAGCCGCGGTAGTCGATACCCTCGACAGCGAGCTCGGCCACGGTCTGCTCCATGACCTTCACCATCGTGGCGTGCTCCTCGTCAGTCACGATGGGCACCGGGCTGTAGACGCCCATGCCACCGGTGTTGGGGCCCTTGTCGCCCTCGAGCGCGCGCTTGTGGTCCTGCGAGGTGGCCATGGGGCGAACGGTCTTGCCGTCGGTAAAGGCCAGCAGCGAGCACTCGGGGCCAACGAGCATCTCCTCGATAACCACGGTGTTGCCGGCATCGCCAAAGGTGCCGCCAAAACACTCGCGCACGGCCTCCTCGGCCTGCGCAAGCTCGGTTGCCACGATAACGCCCTTGCCCGCGGCAAGGCCGTCGGCCTTGACGACCAGCGGGGCGCCCTGCTCGCGCACGCAGGCAAGAGCCGAAGCCTCGTCGGTAAACGAGCCGTAGGCCGCCGTAGGGATACCGGCGCGCTCCATGAGCTGCTTGGAGAACAGCTTGGAGCCCTCCATCTGGGCGCCCTCGGCACCCGGGCCAAAGCAGGGAATACCCGCCGCGCGCACGGCGTCGGCCACGCCCGCCACGAGCGGAGCCTCGGGGCCAATTACCACAAGTCCGCATCCGTGGCTCTGCGCAAACGCCGCCACGGCCGCAGGATCGCAGTCGTCGAGAACAACGTTCTCGCCGCAGCTCGCGGTGCCGCCGTTGCCCGGCGCAATGTAGAGCTTGCCGGCGCGCGGTGATGCTGCGAGCTTGGCTGCCAAAGCATGCTCACGGCCGCCGCTGCCCAACAACAGGATGTCGATGGTTTGAGTGTCCGCCTTCAAGGGTGCCTCCTCTATGGATGAACGGCCCGCTCCGCGCGAGCCCTTTGCAAGCAAATATACCCCTCGGCCGCCCGTCCGGGCTGCAAAGGGGTATATCGCAATAACCAAATAGTCCCGATTACTTCCAGAATCGGTTGATGATCTGCTCGCGACCAGCGCCAACGCCAATGAACGTCACGCGGGTGTGTGCCAGATCCTCGATAAACGCCACGTAGTCCTGAGCCTCCTGCGGCAGCTCCTCAAAGCTGCGGCAACCGGTGATATCGCACTTCCAGCCAGGGAGCTCCTCGTAGATGGGCTTGGCATGCTCAAAGCGCACCTGGTGTTCGGGCACGCTCGTGTAACGCTCGCCATCGACGTCGTAGGCAACGCACACCTTGATGGTGTCGAAAGCCGAAAGCACGTCGAGCTTGGTCACGGCGATGTCGGTGAGGCCGTTGACGCGCGAGGCGTAGTTGGCGATGGGGCCGTCGAACCAGCCGCAGCGACGACGACGACCGGTGGTCACGCCGTACTCGTAGCCCTCCTCGGTCAGCGTGTGACCGGCCTCGGACTCATAGGAAAGCTCGGTGGGCATGGGGCCCGAACCGACGCGGGTGATATAGGCCTTCATGACGCCCAGCACGCGGTCGACATTCTTCATACCGACGCCGGATCCGGTGATGGCACCGCCGGCGGTGCAGTTGGAAGACGTCACGTACGGATAGGTGCCGTGGTCGATGTCGAGCAGCGTCGCCTGGGCGCCCTCAAACAGCAGGTCCTTGCCCTCGTCGATCATGTTGTTGAGCAGCAGACTCGTCTCGGTGATGTAGGGACGCAGGCGCTCGGCCATCGGCAGGTACTCGTCGCAAATCTGATCCACGGTGTAGGTGGGCAGGTTGTAGATGAGCTCGAGCTCGGGGTTCACGCGGGCGAGAGCGGTCTCCAGCTTGTCGCGGAACAGTGCCTCGTCCAGCATGTCCTGCATGCGCAGGCCAATGCGGGCCATCTTGTCCTGATAGCACGGACCGATGCCGCGCTTGGTGGTACCGATGTTCTTCTTGCCGAGCTTCTGCTCAAAGGCGCCATCCAGATCGATGTGGTACGGCATGATGACATGCGCGTTGCCGCTGATCTTGAGGTTCTTGGTGGTGATGCCGTCGGCCTCGAACATGTCGATCTCCTCAAGGACAACCTTGGGGTTGACGACGCAGCCGTTACCGATCACCGACACGTGGTCGGAATACATGATGCCGGAGGGCACCTGGTGCAGGCCGTACTTCTTGCCGTTGACGACGATGGTGTGACCGGCGTTGTTGCCACCCGAGTAGCGTACGACGGCATCGAAGTCGCCGGCGACCAGGTCGCAAATCTTACCCTTGCCCTCATCGCCCCACTGGGCACCGACCAAAACGGTTGACGGCATGTTTACTCCTTACATTCATGGACTGTCTACGCGCCACGCCGGCACGCAGAAGCACAAAACATTCCCAGTATACCCGTGCAACGGGCGCCTGTCCTACTCCTCGGCATGTGCCCCATCAAGCTCATAAAACTTGGTGGATGCCGGCAGGAACATCAGATCGACGTCGCCGATCGGGCCCGAACGGTTCTTGGCCACGACGATACGCGTAACGCCCTCGTCGGGTCGATCGTCGCGCGAGGCTTCGGCCTCGTCGGCGGAGCGGTCCAAGAACATAACGATATCGGCGTCCTGCTCGATGGAGCCCGATTCACGAAGGTCGGAAAGCTGCGGGCGCTTGCCGGTACGGGATTCAACCTGACGCGACAGCTGCGACAGCGCGATCAGCGGAATCTTGAGCTCCTTGGCCATAATCTTCAGGCCACGCGACATCTCGGAGACCTCGACGGTGCGGCTCTCGGAACGACGTCCCGGCGGGGGGCTCACCAGCTGCAAGTAGTCCAGGATGATGATGGCCTTCTCCTTGTTATGGAGCATGCGGCGGCTCTTGGCGCGAATCTCGGTCACCGTGGTGCCGGGCGTATCGTCAATCAGAATATCCAGCTTGGATAAGGTCTGCGTGGCCTCATTGATGTTGGCCCACTGCTCGGGACTAATGCGGCCCGTACGGAAGTCGCTGATCGAGATCATGGCATAGGCGCAAATCAGACGCTGGGCAATTTCCTTGCCCGACATCTCCAGCGAGAAGAAGCCGACGGTATAGCCCGCAGCGGCGGCATTGAGCGCCAAGTTCAGGGCGAACGACGTCTTACCCACGGCGGGGCGGGCGCCGATAATGATGAGCTGGCCCTCGCGGAAGCCCATGAGCATACGGTCGAGCGACGGGAAGCCCGTGGGCACGCCTGCAGCCTGACCGCCGGCCTTGCACACTTCCTCGGCCTCGTTATAGGCCTCGACCATAAACTCGGTCAGCGTCTTGTAGCTCGACTTAACCTCACGCGCCGTGACCTTAAGCAGCTTGCTCTCGGCCAGCTCCACGACCTCCTTGGTGTCGGTGGGGGCGTTATATGCCAGCGCGTTGATCTCGTTGGTGGCGCCAATCAGCTCGCGCAGCATCGAGTCGCGACGAACGATGGCGGCATGGTGCTGCCAGTTGACGAGCGACAGGGTCTGACCCATCAGCTCCAAAATGTACGCCTCGCCGCCCACGGCATCGAGCTTGTTGATGCTTCGCAGGTAATCGATCAGCGAGATGGAGTCGATGGGAATGCGGCTGTTGTACATATCGACCATCGCGGTATAGATGGTCTTATGAATGGGCCGGTAGAAGTCATCGGGCTGCAGCTCGACCTGGGCCTCCTCGACCACCTCGGGCGATAGCAGCATAGCGGCCAGTACATTGGCCTCTGCATCTTGGTTTTGGGGAAGACCCAACTTTGAGCCGCGGTCCTCAACCGTCAGCCCGGTCTCCCTATCGTCATATGCCATGAGCATCCTCATTCATATCGCTTGCGAGCATCCATAGTATCAGCCATGGTCCCAAAACGCGCCGCGCGCCGCCAATCATCACCGAACCAAACGGATGAACGGTCCTGCATATAGGACTTCGACGCAACGTTCACCATGACACTCGCTCAGCGCAAAAAACAAAAGAGCGCCCTGGTTTCCCAGAGCGCCCTTCTTAGAACAAGATTGTTGCGTTGCAGCAAATGCTACTCGGCAGCAGCCTCAGTCTCGACCTCGGCGGTCTCGGCCTCGGCGACCTCAGCGGCCTCCTCGACCTCAGCCTCGGCAGCGAGCTCCTCGGCGGTAACGCCAACGAGAACGACAACCTCGGCCTTGATCTCGCGGTACAGCGAGATGGCAACGGTGTGGGCACCGGCAACCTTGATGGGCTTACCGAGCTCGACGCGCTTGCGGTCGATGTCCATACCGAGCTGAGCCTTGATGGCGTCAGCGATCATAGCGGCGGTAACGGAGCCAAAGAGGATGCCCTCGTCGCCGACCTTGACGTCAACGGTGACCGTCTTGCCCTCGAAGGCAGCCTTGGTCTCGTTGGCGGTAGCCAGACGGACGGCCTCGCGCTTGGCGATGTTGTTGCGACGCTCGTCAAGCTGCTTGAGGTTGCCCTTGGTGGCGGCAACAGCGAGCTTCTTGGGGAACAGGAAGTTCTCAGCGTAACCCTGAGCGACCTCTACGATGTCACCCTCGCCGCCCTTGCCCTTGATCTCATCGAGAAGAATAACCTTCATGATGCGTCTCCCTTCTTAGCCGCGGTCGCGGTTGCCACGAGAGGAAACCACGGGGACGGTGTACGGCAGGAGAGCCATCTCGCGGGCGCGCTTGATGGCGTTGGCGATGTCATGCTGATGCTGCGTGCAAGCGCCAGTGACGCGACGGGGCTTGATCTTGCCACGGTCGGTCATGTACTTACGGAGAAGCTGAGTGTCCTTATAGTCGATGAACTCAGTGTTCTCCTTGCAGAACTGGCAGTACTTACGACGCGGCTGACGTGCAGAAAAATCATTAGCCATGTCAAAATACCTTTCGTTTGGCAACTTCGGCGAACCAAAGCCGCCTCTCACTCAAAAATAGGTGAACAGCCCTTAAAACGGGATGTCCTCATCGTAGACGTCGACCGCGGGCGGCGTAGCCACCGGTGCGGCAGGACGTGCTGCGGGCGCGGGGGCTGCGGGGGCGTAACCGCCCTGATCGTAGCCACCCTGGCCACCACGGGAGCTCATAAACTCGATCTCATCGACGATGACCTCAAGCTTGCTCCGGCGCTGGCCGTCGCGCTCCCAAGAGCTGTAGCGCAGCTTGCCCTCGATCGCAACCTTGTTTCCCTTTGCCAGGAAACGGCTCACGGCCTCGGCGCGCGTGCCGAACATAGTGCAGTCGACAAAGTTGGGATAGTCCTCCCACTCGCCAGTCTGCGGGTTGCGGCGACGATCGTTCACGGCGACGCCAAAGGACAGAACCTGGGTTCCGCCAGCGGTGGCGCGCAGCTCGGGATCACGCGTGAGGTTACCGGTGATGTTCACTCGATTGATGCTCATAACTCACTACTTCCTCTTGGGGCACAAGCCCAGTCCAAAACGACAGTCTTACTCCTGGTCGTCGCGACGGACGATCATGTGGCGGACCACAGCGTCGGTGATGCGCAGGACGCGATCAAGCTCGGCGATCTGGGTAGGATCTGCGTGGAAGTTGATGAGGGTGTAGTCACCATCGGTGAGGTCGTTGATCTCGTAGGCGAGCTTGCGCTTGCCCCACTCGTCAACGGAGTCGACCTTGCCAGCGCCCTCAGCGATCGTGGTATCGATACGCTTCATAACAGCGAGACGAGTCTCGGGGTCGAGCGACGGGTCAACAAAGAACAGCAGTTCATAAGCCTTCATATTGTCACCTCCTCTGGGCAAATGTGGCTTCAGGTCGTGAAGGTGCGCCTGAAGCAGGAAAAGACTTGGTAATAATATCTTTCAACCTCCCAGGCTGCAAGAATATGCAGCTACAACCTCATGACCTCCACATATGTCCATACTCGCACGGCATTTCATGCGTCTTCCAACCAAATGCTGACCAAATGCTTGACGGATCTGTGGACAAGATACGGCGCTGCGGGGACAAACCAAATCAAACCGCAGGTCAACAATTGCAGGGCTGTAGTCGCGAAATGCATACCAGTGGCTCACAACACCGTTCAAAGATTTTTAAAATTGCTGACACGTCGTCTATAAATACCTATTTTGAACAATTTGCTGCATGCAGCCATGCTGGTCAGAGCCCGTTTTTGGCCTTCTAGATCCCATCACGAAGCCAAACGGGTTGATTTCCGATCTCAGCCGAACACATTAGGCGGACAGGCCGTTCCCGCAG
>CALDBJ010000039.1 GCA_937937835.1 uncultured Collinsella sp. | reverse complement strand
CTGCGGGAACGGCCTGTCCGCCTAATGTGTTCGGCTGAGATCGGAAATCAACCTTTAAATGCACTAATATTGGAGACGTGATGTCTTGCTCTTACGGGTCTCAAGCAGAATGGGGCAGTGATGGCTCAACCCAAGATTCTTCTCACACGCATCGACGACCGTTTCATTTACGGGCAAGACGTTGAGCTGTGGAACGAAGTCGTGGGTTCCAACCTTGTCCTAATCGTCAACGATGAGATCGCGGCGGATTCGTGCCAATGGGCACCCATGAGGGTGGCGGCGCCAGAAGGCGTTTGGACGCGGTTTTTCTCGGTGCAAAGGACCATCGACATCATTCATACCGCAACGCCGCGTCAATGGATTCTGATCATGGTGGCCTCACCCGCCGATGCGCTCGCGCTGGTTAAGGGTGGTGTGCCGATCACCAAGATTAGCATTGGCCATATGCAGGCAGGGGAGGGCAAGCACCCCATAACGCCCGCAGTCGCCATAGACGATGCAGACGTCGCTGCCCTCAAAGAGCTGCAAGAGCTCGGCATAGAGCTAGAAATCCGCTATCTCCCCAGTTCCGACCCCGACCCCATCGACAATCTGTTCAATTGATCCCTTGGGGACGGAGGAAAACGGATCATTTTGCCCCCGCAAGGGATGTGCGCGATGCCGCCTGTCAAAAACTATGCCCATTTACTACGTTTGAACGGCTATCGCCGAGCATGCCGAATTTGAGAAAAACAAAACCGCAGGTAAACGGCTCGCGTATTTCGAAAAAACCGGTGCATGGTTGAGTGTCCCTGGCTAAACGTAGTAAATGGGCATAGTTTTGATATGCCACTCATACAGTGACAGCGAAATTGAGCCCTAGGGATGAAAAAGCGCCCGTCGGCGGTGGTGCCGGCGGGCGCTGCTGTGCGATATGTTGCGTAGTGGACTTAGTGCCTCATGAAGTGATACTCGATCACATTGCTGTAGGGGTGACCCGGGCCGACGATGCCCTGAGGGAACAGCGTGTGGTGCGGCGTGTCGGGATACATCTCGGCCTCGAGGGCAAAGCCGGCGCCCCAGCTATAGTTGGCATCGTCCTTGGCGTGCTCGTCGCCCAGCCAATTGCCAGTGTAGAGCTGCACGCCCGGGGCGGTGGTGTAGTAGTCCAGCTCGCGGCCGGTCCACATCTCCTCGACATGCAGGGCGCGGCGCAGGTTGCGACCGTATTGATAGTCATCGATGCACAGGCAGTGGTCGTAGCCGCGTGCCTGCTTAATCTGCGGATCGTCGGCCTCCATGCCAGGCGCGACGGGGCGCAGCTCGCGAAAGTCAAACGGCGTGCCCTCGACCGGAGCAATCTCGCCGGTGGGGATGTTCTGCTCGTTGATGGGCAGGTAGTGGGCAGCGTTAGCAACAAAGAAGTGCTCACAGTCCATTCCGGCGTTATGGCCGGCAAGGTTAAAGTACGTGTGGTTGGTCATGGACACGTACGTGGCGCGGTCGCTCTCGCAGCCATATTCGATGCGAAAGACGCCGGTGCGCGTCACGGTAAACACGGCCGTAAAGGTGCGGTTGCCGGGGAGACCCAGCTCGCCATCCTCAAGCGAGGTGGTCATGCGAACGGCGTTGTGAGTCTCGTCGAGTTCAACGTCCCACACGCGTTTATGCAGGCCGTGCTCAAGGTCGCTGTGCAGGTTGTTGGCGCCTTCGTTGGCGGGCATATGCCAGTCCGTACCAGCGATAGTGATCGTGGCACCTGCAGTGCGGTTGGCCACGGGGCCGATGGTCGCGCCAAAGCAGGCGGGGTTGTCAAAGTAATCCTCGAGCTTATCGAAGCCCAGCACCACATCGCGCACGTTGCCGGGAATGTCGGGCACGTCGATGCCCAACACGGTAGCGCCATAGTCCATAATGCGAACGCAGATCTCGGGCCCGTTGAGGGTGTAACGATGAACGGGGGTACCGCACGGCGCGGTGCCGAAAAGCTCGGAAGTGATCATTTGGTTCCTAACATCGAGGTATTCCGACAAACTGTAGCGCGAACACGCGAGATTATCACTACACCCCACTAAAGCAGGGGGTATTTTTCTCAAAAAAGTGATGATTGGAGCTGTGCGGGCGTTCATTTCTGACGCGCGCGAGTCTGATACAATTTGTTCGTTATTGTTTGAATTGACGTGAGCGTGGAACAGCGAGGACTCATCGTGATTAAAGCGGAGCGACAGGATAAGGTTCGGCAGCTGCTCGAGGAACAGGGAACGGTCTCGGTCAAGGAGATTTCGGATGCGTTAGGCGTCTCGGATATGACGATCCGCCGTGACCTTGAGGAGCTTGCGAGCCTGGGCGAGATCGAGCGCGTGCACGGCGGAGCCCGCAGTGCGCAGGGCCGTCCACACGCTATGCTGCGCCATGAGTATTCGCACAGCGAAAAGCGCACGAAGCATGCCGAGGAAAAGTTGCAGATTGCGCGCCGTTCTGTGGAGCTTATCGAGGAAGGCTCGACCATCTTTTTGGGCACGGGCACCACGGTTGAGCAGATGGCCTCGATGCTGCCGGCGTTTCGCCTGCGCATTGTGACCAATTCGCTTTCGGTGTTTAACCTGCTCGAGGCGCGCGAAGACTGCGAACTGTGCCTGGTGGGCGGCGTGTACCGCCGCCGCACTGCCGCCTTTGTGGGCCCCACGGCCGAGGATACCCTGCGCGCACTGGGCATCGACGCGGCCTTTATCGGCGCAAACGGCATTTTGGACGGCGACGTGTCTACGTCTAACATGGAAGAGGGCCGCATCCAGCAGCTTGCCTTTAGCAAGGCCGACTCGCGCTATCTGATCGCCGATTCCAGCAAGATTGGCAAGCGCGACTTCTACACCTTCTGCCGCCTGGATAGTTTGGACGCCGTGGTGTGCGAGCCGAGTATCTCGGTCGAGGACCGCGCCGCCATCGAGGAGCACACGCAGGTCATTTGCTAGCTAACGCTACGGGATTGCCAATGGGCGATGCGGGAGGACTTTTACCTCCTGTCATTGTGGAAACCGGTGCGTCAGCGCTACGCGATATGACGCGCAAATGAGGACCCCACAATCAAATCGTCTCAACCTGTAACAGGTAGGGGTGAAACCACCAACCAGATGTTACAGATTGAGATTTTTGACCCGGCCTATTCCGTTTGTCTCGATCTGTAACAGCTAGGACCGAATAATTCAGCTAGTTGTTGCAGATTGAGATTGAGAGGATTGGCCTGCGCATTCATCTCAATCTGTAACATCTAGACGTCCAAAACCGGTCTTAGTGTTACAGATTGAGACAATTCGGCGGGGTCTACCTTGTTTGTCTCGATCTGTAACGGTTAGGACTTAAAAACTCGGCTACGTGTTACAGATCGAGACAAAAGAAAAAGAACATTAGGACTTGAAAATAAAGTTTTGATAAGGGATTCGCCCAGTTAAGACGGTGCGGCAGACAATTGAGATTAGTTTGCCTCCGGAGTCGTAAGCATAATGAGTCAGTTCGATGACCGGAAGTTTTGCAACACCATAATTACTGGCTTCGGAATCGCTAAGCTGACGTGCTCTATAGCTTTCCCTAACAGATTGGATAGACTTGGACAAGTCGTCCATGATTCTGCTAAATGCCTGAAGATCTAACTGGTTATTCGGAACGCGCGACTTTGAAATGAAGAACGTATCAGCGCCTATGAAGCTGCCTTCAAGTTCGTAGGTCAATTCAAGACGCTGAATTTCATCGCGACTTTGACATCCAAATTGTTGGAGCATCATTACGGAAATTGGACGACCTGATGTGAGGCCGCCGAAATGTTTGGTGATGGCATCCGGATCAACGCCATCGCAATGGCTTGCAAAGTCAAAGTCTAAAAGTGAATTGAGCTCGCTAACGCGTTTCGGTGCAACAAACGATCCCTTACCTTGGATTCGATAGATACTTCCACGACGCTCCAGCTCACTCATGGCAAGTCGGACGGTTGTTCTGCTTACGGCGTATTCGTCGCAGAGTTCCATTTCTGTTGGAAGTTTATCGTCTGCTTGATATTCATCGACGATCTGCTTGAGCAGCGCGTCGGTGAGCTGTAAATAGAGTGGCCGTTTTTCGTGTGTATCGAGCATTAGAGCCTCAGTTTGCATGTTGGTTATACCTGATGGTTGCCTCAGTCGGGATGTAACGTGGGCAAGGTAACCTTAACGTATCACAGAGCGGCTCAGCATGACGATCTGATGCCTGTATCCACGAAGGGCTTGTCCGAGCGTGAAGATATTCTGGGGCAGGCAAATACCGTTCATGGAGTCCCCGATATGTTGGAGGTCAGCGCCGGCTGCTTTTGCTGCAAGGCCTATTTTCTTAATGGTCTCGCTGTCGCAGGAGTCTTGACTCGTCCCGTTCGCCGCCATGACGAGAACCTTCTCTTCAATTGACTTGCCTACGTTGTGGGATCGTACAAAGTCTACGATGGCGCGCAGGTCTGCTTCTTGGAAGCAAGGGACGGTGTAGGGGGCTGGCACGAGAAGGATATCGACGCCGAGGTCAACAAACTTGCGCGCAATTTCGAGCGTCATGACAGGTTCCGCAACGCCCGCTCCATGCATTTTTCCGGCTATGACCAGGCCATTGAAATGCTCTTTGGAGAGTTTAATCGAATGGGCGATTGCATCGTTGGAGACGCCGGTTCCAGGGTTGCCCGTGAGGCAAATAAAATCAAATCCGAGTTCGTTAGCCTTTTCTAAGGTCTTGGGAGAGACGCGACGACCCATGGGGATTTCCGTTCGGGATTCAGACATCTCTGCCTCGTTATCAACTGGCTCCAGATTGACGCCAATGGGCCTTCCGCATGCTCGCTTCACCCAAGTGACCGGGTTTTCATTGAGATCATCTGGAATACCGGCAATAACTGGATCGAACACATCGAGCGCGTTAAACAGAAGCAGGTCGGCACCTGCGGCACGTTCGATTTCTGCATTAGTAACGCCGCCGAGAAATTGGGAAGAGGGTACGTTTTCCGCCATGATGGTACGTCCCTCGGAAGCCAGAATTGCCTGCTTTAGATCCATGGGTGACGTGGCGGCAAAATCGGATGCGGACATGTTCAGTAATCGTTTGGGCATTGTTACTTCCTTTGACTAGAACGACAGGCTTGTGACATTGTCTCTAATATTGTTACAACAATATATTCAATATGTTATATCCAATCGGTGAACGGTTGCAAGCTTATTGTACTGCTCGGAAAAAATAGCCTTTAGCTGGGAAAACCTTATATTAATCAACTACCGTTCACCGAATAAGTATTTGAATTCTTGACATATCGACAAAGCGGAAAAAGAATTGGTTATGACAAATCGCGCAAATGATATTACATTTCGCACAAGAACGTATTCACTTACATACGTGGATACAAACGGGGACGACGACGGTTGAGTCCGGATAAATCGTTACGTGCCCGGGAATCATGAAAGGATGTGTTATGGACGCTATCGTCAAATTCCTTGAAAAACACCAGCCCCTCTTCGACAAAATCTCGAGGAACATTTATCTGGTGGCGATCAAGGATGGCTTTCTCTCGAATATGCCAATTGTGCTGTTCTCGAGCCTGTTCCTTCTTCTTTCGACGCTCCCTGCCTATGTAGGCATCACGCTTCCGTCTGAGGTGCTGGATTTCTTCAATAAAATCTATGCATATACCATGGGGCTTCTTGGCATTATGGTGGCCGGCACCACGGCGAGCTCACTTGCAATGTCGATGAACCGTAGCATGCCTTCGGGCAAATCTCTCAACCCCACCTCGTGCATGGTTTGCGCCATGTGCGGCATGCTCTTGCTATCGGTGACGAACGATGTTGTCTCGATTGGCGGAGCAGATACATCTGTTTTTGAAACCGGCTATATGGGAACCAAGGGTTTTCTCGCTGCGTTCGTAGCCGCATTCTTGACCGTTAATATCTATAAGGTGTGCATTAGCCATAATGTGACGATCAAGCTCCCCAAAGAGGTCCCTGGCTCTATTGCGCAGAGTTTTCGCGATATCTTTGCATTTGGGTTTTCGATCCTTGCGTGCGCTTTTATCGATCTTGCGAGCCGCAAGCTGCTTGCTGTGCCGTTCGCCAATTTGGTATCCGCTCTCATCTCGCCGCTGTTCTCCGCGGTCGACACCTATCCTGGCATGGCGCTTATCGAAGGCGCGGTCGCGCTTTTCCAATTTATGGGTATCCACGGTGCTTCGGTTGTCATGAGTCCGATCAATGCTGCGCTCTACGGCAATACCGTTACCAATCTTGAGGTTTTCCAAGCAGGTGGACACCCGTCAATTGCTCTCACGCAGGACTTTACAAGCTTCATCGGCGGTCTGGGTGGTTCTGGCTGCACGTTCATCGTTCCTATTATCCTGATCATGTTTATGCGCTCCAAGCAGCTTAAAGCCATGGGCAAGGCATCGATTATCCCGGTGATTTTTGGAGTTAACGAGCCCGTTATCTTCGGTATGCCGATTGTTCTCAATCCCTATATGTTCGTGCCCTTCCTAGTGGCTCCTATGGTCAACGCCATTATCGGTAAATTTTTCATTGACGTCATTGGAATGAACGCCCCCATGTATACCATGCCGTGGGCGCTTCCCGGCCCAATCGGTGCATTCCTCACCACGGGTCTCGATCTGCGTTCTCTCGTATTGATGGCAGTGCTGTTGGTCGTTGACTTTGTGATTTACTATCCGTTCTGCAAGGCGTATGACCATCAGCTTTGTTTGGAAGAGTCTGCAAAGGAGACTGCAGGAACCTCGGATGCAGATGCTATTGCCGCACAGGAAAATGTCGCAAAAGCTCTCGAGGCGGTAAAGGACAAGGCGGAGCAGATCCGCGTGCTTGTGCTTTGCCAGGGTGCCGGCACTTCGACTCTCTTGGCAAATGCTCTTCGCGAAGGTGCCGCTGCTAAGGGTATCGATCTGGTTTCTCAGTCCGGTGCGTACGGAAGCCACTATGAGACGATGGATCAGTACAACGTGATTGTTCTGGCACCCCAGGCACGCATGTACTATGACGCTATGAAGGCCGATACCGATCGCCTTGGAATTAAACTGCTCACCACAAGGGGCAAGGAGTATATCGACCTTACCAACGATCCCGAAGGTGCAATTGACTGGATCGTTCAGGAGCTGGCCAAATAGTGGATGCACTCCGTCGTTGATTCGTCGGTGTATAGTACGGCCCTGCAGCTTATTGAGCTGCGGGGCCGTATTTCGTTGAGTATCTAATTGAGACAATGAGCGCAACCGTCGTGAGATCGCATTGGCGCTCTCCGAGTCACCGACAAGCTGACTTTCATCTATGTGACCAATTCGCTTTCGGCCTTTAGCCTGCTCGAGGCGCGCGAGGATTGCGAGCTGTGCCTGGTGGGCGGCATGTACCGCCGCCGCACCGCCGCCTTTGTGGGGCCCACGGCCGAGGATACCCTGCGCGCGCTGGGCATCGATGCGGCGTTTATCGGCGCCAACGGTATTCTGGACGGCGACGTATCCACGTCCAACATGGACGAGGGCCGCATCCAGCAGCTCGCCTTTAGCAAGGTCGATACGCGCTATCTGATTGCCGACTCCAGCAGGATCGGCAGGCGATACATCTGCCCCCCTGCCGGCGCGGGGGTACCGCTTTACAATGACGCGCAAATAACTTTGAGCAACAAGGATGAGGCTATTCTAAGATATGACTAGACTCCGTATTTCGTCTTTATGTCCCTTGAGAATGAATCATAGTCTTCATAGAGCCCCTCTTTGCTTTCATCCTCGGCGTGGTTTATACGTTCAAGGAGCTTATCCTTTGGAGCCTCTTTTGTTATTGCGGCCTCGCTATCGGGTATTGTGGATTGCAAGAATAGTTCTAGAGCATGGACGTCTTTGAGTATGTAGCCTGTCGAACGACCCACTCCTGTTTTTTCGATTGCGCTGCAACTAACAAGCTGACCGAGGGTTCGTTTAACGGTGACCTCGCTGATATCGGGGCAGTTGGATCGGATGTCGGATTTCTTAATGACGCCGGGTCTCTGTTGAAATAGAACGGCGATGCGCGCTTGCTTCGACATGGGACGAGTGCTTGATTCAATTAAGGTACGCTGCTCGAGCTGTCGGTAGGCGGCCAGGGTTGTTCCGAGCATGAAACGGATAAAGGGTACTTCGGTGTTTTGATTTTCATTCCATCCAGTGGAGCTTGCAGCGAGAGCGTTGTAGTAAAGCGTTTTGTTGTCTTCAATAAGTCGTTCGATGCTGATGTAACGCGCAACGTCGTATCCAGTCTTTTCGAGCAGCAGCGTTGTAAGGAGCCGGCTCATCCTGCCATTGCCATCGTTGAAGGGATGAATGCTAACAAAATCGAAGATAAAGCGGAGCGATATAAGGAGGGGATCGCAAACTTGGCGAGATAAAGCATCGTTGAGGGACTGGCAGGCTTCTTTAATAAGTCCCGGGGTTGCTAGGGCCGAAGGGGGCCTAAAGCGCACAAATCGATTTCCTTGATCGTCAATGGAGACGATTTCGTTATCGCTATCTTTCCAATGGCCTCCATACGAGATTGCCGTGTGCGCCATGAGGTCACGATGCAACTGCAGAATGACCGATGGCGTTACGGGAATGGAATCGTGTTGCTCGTGAATAAGCGACAGCACATCTCGGTATCCAGCAATTTCTTCCTCTGCGCGGGAGCTTGGCTTGGCGGAATACGCCATGATCGCTTTGAGTCTTTTTTGGGTGGTAACAATTCCCTCAAGTCCGTTGGAGGATTGGGTGCTTTGGATCTTAGCTTCCTCCATAAGGGACGATAGAAGCTCGGGTTTGACTTGACTCAGAACAAGCTGCCGGCCTTTATGCTCGCGTATCGAGAGGAGGAGGTTGGTGATTGGAGTTGCTTCGAGTTCCGCTGGGACTGTGGTGTAATCGAACTGGCGCATGCGGCTCCTTTCGGTATCACGAACATACTTTCGATATCATAATACCATTAAATGATACCGAAAGTATGTTCGTGATACCGAAAACTAGAAACCATGCTTCATAACTGCTTGGAAAGTTTGGATTTGACTATCTTATTGTCTTGATCTGTAACAGGTAGACGGTCGAAAGTGGGCTACGTGTTACAGATTTAGATCTTTCAGCCCTGGTCGCCCGTTCGTCTAAATCTATAACAGTTAGGATTGAAAATCCCTGCTAGATGTTACAGATCGAGATAAACGGCCTGCTCGGGCTCACCAAAAACAAAAAAGGCCGCATGCGAACCCGTGGGGGATTCGCATTCGGCCGACAGGGGGTATGCGGCAAAAGGTAGGCCATAAGCAGGCCGGTCTCCGCGACGTT
>CALDBJ010000038.1 GCA_937937835.1 uncultured Collinsella sp. | reverse complement strand
GAGCGCTCCCGCAAACTGCCTCTTGACAACTTATAGGAGCGTCGGTTTTGTTTTCACGGTTTTCGGTATGGCCGAGGCTATCCGTGTTAACGTAGTAGATGGGCCACTTTTGTGGCAAGGGGGCCGATCTGCGGGCCAGGGTAGCTAAAAGAGCCCCGTCCCAAAAAGACTGATTGGGAGCTGGGGCGTGTCGATGCGATAGTATTACGTGGTGATATTCGACAAACCGTGGGCTTCATCCGAGGGCTTTATGGAACAACACCAGCATTATCAGAGCCTGCAAGACCAGGCATACAACGCATTGCGCTCCAAGATCATCTATGCCGAGCTCAAGCCTGGCACGCGCCTTTCGGCGATTGGTCTGGAAAAGGAGACGGGAATCGGGCGCACGCCCATTCGCGAGTCCTTTGTGCGCCTGCGTGAGCAGGAGCTGGTGGAAACGCGTCCCAAAAGCGGCACTTATGTCTCAAAAATCAGCATGGAGCGCGCCGAGAACGCCTGTTTCTTGCGCGAGAAGCTCGAGAGAAGCGTGCTCATTAAATGTTGTTCGGCTGCTACGCCCGAGCAAAAGCAGCGGCTTGAGCAGATTCTTGCCGAGTCCGAGTCACTCGACCATAGCGAAACACGTCGCTTTTTCGATCTGGACAACTTGTTCCATGAGACATGTTTTGAGATTGCCGATCGTCACATGTTGTGGGATTGGATGAAGAGCATCAACACGCATTTTGAGCGATACAACTGGTTGCGTATGGTGTCGCAGGATCTGGATTGGGAGCCGATTCGTCGGCAGCATCGCCGGATTCTCGAGGCCATTAAGAGGGGCGATACCGATGCGGCGAGTTATCTGGCAGAGACGCACTTGCACCTGATGCCCGAGGAGCAGGGCCCGGTTATCGCCTTGCATCCCGACTACTTTGAGCTGCCTAAAGACTCGTCTATCTAGCCCATCATCGCATCTGCTCGAGACGCAAAAACGATGCTGCTCACCTACAGCGTTTTGCAACCGAGATTTTTAAAAAAATGCCTAAAATGGTTCAGACCGCCGACAAATGGGAAACGGGGTGCGCTATGGCGCAGATGAGAATCAAGGACATTGCCGCCGAGGCGGGCGTGAGCCCGGCCACGGTCTCGCGCTATCTCAACAACCGCCCCGGGCAGATGACCGAGGAAACCCGTGCTCGCATCGCGGCGGTTATCGAGCGCACCGGCTATCGCCCGCGTGCCGCTGCGCGCAATCTGCGCAGCTCGCGCACCAACCTCATCGGCGTGATTCTGGCCGACATCGCCAACCCGTTCTCGAGCGCCATGCTCGAAGGGCTTTCCGCCAGCGCCGCCGCGCGCGGCTGCTCGCTTATGACGGCCATTAGCGGCAACGATCCCGCAAAGGAAGCGGAGTCGCTCACGAGACTTATCGATGCCGGCGTGGACGGCCTGGTCGTCAACACCTGCGGAGGCAATGACGAGGCGATCGCCGCGGCCGCGGGGCGCCTGCCCGTTGTGCTGCTCGACCGCGACGTTGCCGACGGCGGTGTTGACCTGGTGGCATCTAACAACCGTGAGCTGGTCGCCGGCTTGGTAGACGCCTTGGCAGCTGCGGGCAGCGAGCGTCTGTGCCTGCTCACCGAGGCAAGCGACGATAGCCCCGTGCGTCGAGAGCGCGCCGAGGCCTTTGCCGACGAGCTTTCGCGCCGCGGCCTTGCGGGCGAGGTCGTCACCCTGGCCGACGGTGGCGCCACGGGCGTTGGCCGTTTGGACAAGACCATCCGCGACTACGCGGGCAAAAGGCTCGGCCTTATCGCCGTCAACGGCCTGGTCTTCCTGCGCCTGACCGAGGCGCTGGCACAGCTGGGGCCCTCGTTGCCGGCTGGCCTCAAGATCGCGACGTTTGACGACTACCCCTGGAACCATGTGCTCTTTGGCGGCGTGACCACGGCCGCGCAGGACACCCTCACCATTGCCGAGCGCGTGGTCGAGCGCCTGTCCGAGCGCATCGACGTCGTCACCACCACGGTGGGCGAGGCCGCAAAGCTGGCGCCCAAACGCATCGAGATCCCCGGCCACATCGAACACCGCGCTTCGACCTCGCGCTAGCCACTCGTTCGCAACCGCCTGTTCGCGCACGTTTTTTGAGCGCTTGATACGCTTTAACCCTGCGGAAACATTTTTCTGCGATAGTATCTGCGATATAGACCAGTCGAAACCCGCCCGAAAGAAAGGGGAGCGACATGAACCAGCAGAACATCGATTACGTACTCCGCTCCGTAGAGCAGCGTGACATCCGCTTTGTGCGTCTGTGGTTTGTCGACATTCTCGGCCGCCTCAAGAACTATGCCATTAGCCCCGAGGACCTCGAGGTCGCTTTTGAGGAGGGTATTGGCTTTGACGGCTCCGCCATCGAGGGCTTTGCCACGCCCGAGGAAGCTGACATGCTCGCATTCCCCGATGCTTCGACCTTCCAGATTCTGCCATGGCGTCCGAGCCATAACGGCGTCGCCCGCGTGTTCTGCGACGTGTGCACTCCCGATCGCAAGCCGTTTGCCGGCGACCCGCGCGATGCCCTGCGCCGCATGTTCCGCAAGGCCGAGAAAGCTGGCTACCTGCTCAACGTGGGTGCCGAGCTGGAGTATTACTACTTCCCCGACGAGCACACGCCCGAGCCGCTCGACAACGTGGGCTACTTCGATCTTTCGGTGAGCGATGCCGCCCGCGACCTGCGCCGCAACACGGTCCTCACGCTCGAGAAGATGTCCGTGCCCGTGGAGTACACCTTCCACGCCGCCGGCCGCTCGCAGCACGGCATGAGCCTGCGCCACGCCGAGGCCCTGAGCATGTCCGACGCCATCACCACGGCCAAACTCATCATTAAACAGCAGGCCTACGAGAGCGGTTGCCACGCCTCCTTTATGCCCAAACCGTTGGCAGGCGAGGACGGCAGTGCTATGTTCCTGTGCCAGTCGCTATTCGACCACGACGGCAACAACGTCTTTTGGGGCGAGGACGACGAGAAGTACCATCTTTCCGACATCGCCAAACACTACATGGCCGGCATTCTGGCGCACGCGCGCGAGATCAGCGCCATCACTAACCCCACGGTCAACTCGTACAAGCGCATTACCACGGGCGGCGACTCCGTGCCGCAGTACGCCACGTGGGGCCTGCGCAACCGCGCGAGTATGGTCCGCATCCCGGTCTACAAGCCCGGCAAGCAGCTGTCCACGCGCATCGAGCTTCGCAGCCCCGACCCCATGGCCAACCCGTACCTGGTCAACGCCGTCACGCTGGCGGCTGGTCTGGACGGCATCGAGCGCAAGCTGGAGCTTCCGCCCGAGGCAACGGCCGAGACGCTCAAGCTCACCGACCGTCAGATGCTCGAGGCCGGTTACGCGCCGCTGCCGCGCTCGCTCAAAGAGGCGCTCGACGTGTTTGAGGACTCGCAGTTTATGAAGGATGCCCTCGGCGAGCACATCCACAGCTTCTTCCTCAAAAAGAAGCGCGACGAGTGGCATAAGTTCGAGTCTACGATCACCGAGTGGGAGATCAAGCACTACCTGGCGAACTCCTAATCGCGCTGGCTTGTTCCAGTACGATTGAGCTCATTTCTTTGGAGGCCGATATGTCCGAAAAGAGTGCCCTGTTCATGGCGCGCACGACGCGCTTCCACGAGTTTGCCCGCAGCTTGACGACCACCCTGGGTGTCGAGGTGAGCCTGGCTACCCCCGATTCGCCGACTGCGGCGCACGACTTTGACCTGCTGATCCTCGATTCCGATGGCATCCGCAGCGACCGCATCGATCAGATTGCCAAGTGGCTTGACGATCGCGGCGGTGTCCCCATGCTGGTGATTGTCGATGACGAGGCGCTCGGCACCCTGCGCCTGCCCAATCACGCGCATGCCGACTTTGTATGCCCCACGGCGACGCCCAACGAGCTTAAGGCTCGTGCGCAGCGCCTGATGGGCGAGGAGGAGACCGTCGCCGCCGACGATGTGCTCAACATCGATAACCTCGAGATCAACTTGGCCACCTACCAGGTGACGCTCGATAACGAGCCCATCGACCTGACGCTGATGGAGTACTCGCTGCTGAGCTTTTTGGCGACGCACCCCAACCGCGCCTACAGCCGCGAGGTGCTGCTGCACCGCGTGTGGGGCTTTGAGTACTGCGGCGGCACGCGCACCGTCGACGTGCACATTCGACGCATCCGTTCCAAGGTGGGCCCGCAGATTGCGGCACACATCACCACCGTCCGCGGCGTGGGCTATCTGTTTAAGGACTAGCTTTTCACCACAAAGGGGACAGGCACCTTTGTGGTGGTATTGACGCAGGTACGGATTCCTTTCGGGTCTGCGGCAGAACTTAAGCCTTCCTAAAAGATTGCGTTCTCATACACTTGCGCCCGCATATTGGGGTACAACTCAACGTGAACAATGATGGCCCGCCACATGTTTGGCGGGCCTTTGGTTATTAGACGAAAGGATCGCAGCCATGAGCGAGAACGATTCCCAGCGTCCCCAGGATGCGGGCAACGCCGGCGAGACCCAGCAGCAGCCGCGTGTGCAGGTGGAGTCGACGCCTGCCAGTAGCAACATTCCCTACGTGCAGGCCTACGACACGCAGACCGGCAAGCCGCTGGGCGGTGCGCAGGTCGTGAACAAGCACACGGTGGTCAAGACCAAGACCAAAAAGCTGCCGATCTTTATTACGGCACTCGCCGGCTGTGCCTGCGGCGCCCTGCTGGTCATTGCGCTCATTATGAGCGGCACGCTCGATATCGGTGGCGGCAAGAATGCCGTGACGGCGGGTGCTTCGGGTTCGTCGACGCAAAAGATCACGATCGATTCCGAGGACACCACGCTGGCCGAGGCCGTTTCTGCCAAGGCATTGCCCTCCGTCGTTTCCATCACCGCCACTTCGAGCGGTAGCCAGAATGGCTCGCTTTCGCAGTCTGCTGACGAGTCGGATAGCTCGGGCAGCGTCGGTTCGGGCGTCGTGCTCGATACCGAGGGCCACATCCTCACCAACAACCACGTGGTCGACGGCTACGACCAGTACGTGGTCACCATGGACGACGGCACCACCTACGAGGCCGAGTTCGTGGGCAACGATGCTTCGAGCGACCTGGCCGTCATCAAGCTCAAGGACGCCGACGCCTCCAAGCTCACGCCGATCGAGATCGGTGATTCCTCCAAGCTCAACGTGGGCGAGTGGGTCATGGCGATCGGTTCGCCGTTCGGTAACGAACAGTCTGTCTCTACGGGCATTGTGTCGGCGCTGTATCGCTCCACGGCCATGAGCTCTACCAGCGGTAACACCATCTATGCCAACATGATCCAGACCGATGCCGCCATCAACCCGGGCAATTCCGGTGGCGCGCTCGTCAACGACAATGGCGAGCTCGTGGGTATCAACTCGCTCATCGAGAGCTACTCGGGCTCCAGCTCGGGCGTGGGCTTTGCCATTCCGGTTAACTACGCCAAGAACATTGCCGACCAGATTATCGACGGCAAGACGCCGGTGCATCCGTACATGGGCGCTACGCTTTCGAGCGTCAATGCGCTCAACGCCCGCACCAACAAGCTGAGCACCGATAGCGGCGCGTATGTGGCGAGCGTCGTCGAGGACGGTCCCGCCGCCAAGGCTGGCATCCAAGAGGGCGACGTCATCACCAAGCTGGGCGACGACGAGATTACGAGCGCCGATGGCCTGATCATCGCACTGCGCAGCCACGAGGTGGGCGAGAAGGTCGAGATCACGCTCATGCGCGGCAAGGAAGAGAAGAAGGTCACGGTTGAGCTGGGCTCCGATGAGGAGCTGCAGAACCAGCAGCAGGACGACAGTTCGACCGACACCGGCAACGGCGGTATTACCGACGAGCAGCTGCGCCAGTACCTGGAGGAGCTGCTAGGCCAGCAGGGCCAGGGTCAGGGCTACGGCCAGGGTTACTAACGAGCCGTATCGCATATGCCGAAGCCAGAGGGGCTGTCCCGCCAAGTGTGGGACAGCCCCTCTTTTCTTATGGCTCTGTTAGACCAGGATTGACATTCCGCCCCGTCATCTTCTTGCGATTGCAC
>CALDBJ010000037.1 GCA_937937835.1 uncultured Collinsella sp. | reverse complement strand
CCGCACATGTGCGGATGAATGTGGGAGGTGTTCGGATGAAGTCGATAATCAAGGGGCGTCGCAAAACTTTTCAAAAAAAGTTCTTGCATAGGATGCGGGCATCACGTAAGATTAATCCTCGTAAGCGGACATGGCTCAGTTGGTAGAGCACAACCTTGCCAAGGTTGGGGTCGCGGGTTCGAGCCCCGTTGTCCGCTCCATTTGGGCGTTTAGCTCAGGGGGAGAGCGCTTCCCTGACACGGAAGAGGTCAGAAGTTCAAATCTTCTAACGCCCACCAAATGTTCGCAGCTCAGAGGCTATGTCCTCTGGGCTGTTTTGTTTTGCTACCAAGCACGCCGTCAAATATGCCAGCAAATATTGATCCAAGGTCCCCGTAGAGGTGCCGGCAGGTTGCATACGTCCTGGCCGACCGTGACCGCAACATGTTGGTCAAGCATAATCTTTTGGATTCTTTTGGCGTGAGCGGCTTGGTTTTGGTAGGATTTGTCAGCGGCTTGACTAAGGGGGTTTTATAACTGCCATGCAGGTAGCCGTGTTGGTAACGTTTTACCGACTTGTCAAATACCCCTCATTTTTAATGCGTCTGCAAAATGACCAATTGCTTTGACCTGCTGAAACACTATATGTTGTGTTTGACCTAAAAAAAGAATACAGGATATAGGTGCGTCTTTGTCGTATGATAGATGGCGGACAGAGAACGAAGACCTTGTTCGTCCCATTTGGACACGCCTTTGAGCCGCTTGATCGGCCGCGAGGATTGTCCGCATGAGGACCTATGGTTTATCGAGAACACAGATTGCGCGACGGCGCCGCAAGACAGGGGCAAGCCCTGCCGAGCATCGTTTGGCTCTGAAACGCAATGAGACTACGACGCGAAAGAGGCAAGAGGATGAAGATCATCAAGCGCAGCGGCACCGAGGTTGTCTTTGACATCGATAAGATTGTCAATGCGATTCGCGCCGCCAACTTGGAGGTCGAGGAGGGCTCTCGTCTTACCGACCGCCAGGTGGTTTATGCGGCGCAAAACGTCGCCGAGGCATGCGAGAACGCGGGCCACACCGTGTCGGTCGAGGAGATTCAGGATCTGGTCGAGGACGAGATTATGCGTCTCGACTGCTACGAAGTGGCCCGCCACTACATCATCTATCGCTATGTTCAGAGCCTGAAGCGCCAGAAGAACACGACCGATGACAAGATCCTGTCGCTGATCGAGTGCAACAACGAAGAGGTTAAGCAGGAGAACTCCAACAAGAACCCGACCGTCAATTCCGTTCAGCGTGACTACATGGCCGGCGAGATCTCCAAGGACCTGACCCAGCGTGTGCTGCTGCCCCAGGAGATTGTGGATGCTCACAATGAGGGTCTGATTCACTTCCATGATTCGGACTACTTTGCCCAGCACATGCATAACTGCGACCTGGTGAACCTGGAGGATATGCTCCAGAACGGTACTGTTATTTCGGGCACGCTGATCGAGAAGCCGCACAGCTTCTCGACTGCCTGCAACATCGCGACGCAGATCATCGCTCAGGTTGCTTCCTCCCAGTACGGTGGCCAGTCGATTTCGCTGACCCATCTTGCCCCGTTCGTCGAGGTGAGCCGTCAAAAGATTCGCGGCGAGGTCGCCCGCGAGCTCGAGGAGCTTGGCGTTTCCGCATCTCCCGAAAAGGTCCGCGAGGTTGTTGAGGACCGCCTGCGTGACGAGATCCGTCGCGGCGTTCAGACGATTCAGTATCAGGTCGTGACCCTTATGACCACGAATGGCCAGGCGCCGTTCGTGACGGTCTTTATGTATCTCAATGAGGCCCGTACGCCCCAGGAGAAGCACGACCTTGCCATGATTGTGGAGGAGACGCTTCGTCAGCGCTATGAGGGCGTTAAGAACGAAGCCGGCGTGTGGATCACCCCGGCGTTCCCCAAGCTCATCTACGTGCTCGAGGACGATAACGTTCACGAGAATTCCCCGTACTTCTACCTGACCCAGCTGGCTGCTAAGTGCACCGCCAAGCGCATGGTGCCCGACTACATCTCCGAGAAGAAGATGCGCGAGCTCAAGCTGTCGAAGGGCGAGACCGCGGGCAACGGCGACTGCTATACCTGCATGGGTTGCCGCAGCTTCCTGACGCCCGACCGCTCCGGTAACGGATTTAACAACGTGGCCAACGCGCTGAACTATGACCCGAACAAGCCCAAGTACTACGGTCGCTTTAACCAGGGCGTTGTGACCATCAACCTGCCCGATGTCGCGCTGAGCTCGCATCAGGACATGGATAAGTTCTGGAAGATCTTCGATGAGCGCCTTGAGCTGTGCCACCGTGCCCTGCTGTGCCGTCATGAGCGCCTGATGGGTACGCTTTCTGACGCCGCACCGATTCTGTGGCAGTACGGCGCCCTCGCTCGTCTGAAGAAGGGCGAGACAATCGATAAGCTGCTCGTGGGCGGATACTCCACCATCAGCCTGGGCTATGCCGGCCTGTATGAGTGCGTCAAGTACATGACGGGCCACAGCCACACCGAGAAGGAGGGCACGCCGTTTGCCATGGCCGTCATGCAGCGCATGAACGACAAGTGCGCCGAGTGGAAGGCCGAAAGCGATATTGACTTCTCGCTGTACGGTACCCCGCTTGAGTCGACGACCTACAAGTTCGCCAAGTGCCTGCAGCGTCGTTTTGGCATCATCCCGGGCGTGACGGACAAGGGCTACATCACCAACAGCTACCACGTCCACGTGTCCGAGGAGATCGACGCATTCGACAAGCTCAAGTTCGAGGGTATGTTCCAGCAGCTTTCGCCGGGCGGTGCCATCTCCTACGTCGAGGTTCCCAACATGCAGGACAACCTCAAGGCTGTCATTCGCGTGATGCAGTACATCTACGACAACATCATGTACGCCGAGCTCAACACCAAGAGCGACTACTGCCAGGTGTGCGGCTACGACGGTGAGATCAAGATTGTCGAGGATGACGGCAAGCTGGTGTGGGAGTGCCCCAACTGCGGCAACCGCGATCAGGAGAAGATGAATGTCGCCCGTCGTACGTGCGGCTACATCGGTACTCAATTCTGGAACCAGGGCCGAACCGAGGAGATCCGCGACCGCGTGCTGCATCTCTAATACCGCTCCGGGGCTGAGCCGGGAGGGCCGCTTGGGCATTTGCTCGCTATTTCGGACAGTCCTGCGCAAGACGAAGGCCACATTAAGTGGCCTTCTTTGCGTGCGGAACTCATATCGAGCAAAAGCCCAAGCGGTCCTCTCGGCTCAGCCAAGTTGACGTAGCTGAGATGCGGCATGCGGTCTGCTCACTCCTCGAAGTTCTAAGCGGAAATGAGTTGACTTGCAACAACGCTTTGCTTGCGATGACGGTTGAGTTGCAACAAGGCTTTTATTGGACCTCGAACCCTATACTCGATGTTCGCTTCGTTCATTGAGTTACCCTTTGCATGAGGCCGGGACATATCGTCCCGCCCGCAGTTTCGCAGGCCGAAGGCCGAGAATGTTTGAGGACGGGATGATATGTCCCGGCCTCCCGGGAGAGTTACTTATGAACTACGCGAACATCAAGTATTTCGACATTGCTGATGGGGAAGGCGTTCGTACTTCTCTGTTTGTGAGCGGGTGCCGTCGCGGGTGCAAGAATTGCTTTAACTCCGTCGCGTGGGACTTTGCTGCGGGCGAGCCGTTCGATCGCGCCGTCGAGGACAAAATTATCGAGAGTCTCGATCATCCCTTTATCGATGGCCTGACGATTCTGGGTGGCGAGCCCATGGAGCCCGAGAATCAGGCGGGGCTTGTTGACTTTATCGAACGCGTGCGTGCGGCCTATCCTGCGGGGTCGGAAAAGACCATTTGGTGCTTTACCGGCGACGTGCTCGAGGAGCTTATGCCGGGTGGCCGTCATCATACCGAGGTGACGGACCGTATCCTGGCCTGCCTCGACATGTTGGTGGATGGCCCGTTCGTTCAGGATTTGTACGATATCTCGTTGCGCTTTAGGGGCTCGAGTAACCAGCGTGTGATCGATATGAACGCTACGCGCGACCGTGCTGAGCGCGAGGGCGTTGCGCTTTGTGATGCTGTGGAGCTTTGGCGGGACGATCCGGTCTATTCGACCCATACTATGTAGCTTGTGGCCGATGCCAAAGGGCGTGGTACCATAGCGCGAACGCAAAATCGGAAAAGTGAGGCCCAGATGGTCGATCAGGAAAAAGTCGAGGCCGCCATTAAGCTGTTGCTTGAGGGCATAGGCGAGGACCCAACTCGTGAGGGCCTGCTGGAGACCCCGGCGCGCGTTGCCCGTATGTATGGTGAGATCGCCGGCGGTATGGACCAGAGTGCCGAGGAGCACCTGTCCAAAACCTTTGCCGTCGCTTCGAACGATTTGGTTATCGAGCGCGACATCACGTTCTACTCGCTGTGCGAGCACCATCTGCTGCCGTTTTATGGCAAGGCCGCCATTGGCTATATCCCTAACGGTCGGGTGGCTGGGCTTTCCAAGCTCGCCCGCACGGTTGAGGTTTATGCCCGCCGTCTGCAGCTGCAGGAGCAGCTGTGTGCGCAGGTTGCCGACACTCTCATGGATTATCTCGCTCCCCAGGGAGCGATTGTGCTCATGGAAGCCGAGCATATGTGCATGACCATGCGCGGCGTGCAAAAGCCCGGCACCAAGACCGTGACGCTCGCTCGCCGCGGCGTCTTTGAGACTGATCCCGCGCTCGAGGAGCGGTTCTTTAGGATGCTGGGCCGTTAGCATGAGGGTCGTCAACGACTTTACATCGAAGACCGATGAGGGGACGTCGCGTCGCGGCTTTATGGCTTCGGGCCTGACTCCCTTTGGTGCCATGCCTCGCATTGACTACATTTGTGCCAACGGGCTGTTCCGTCGGCACCTGGGCAACATTGCACAGTTGGAATCGGGGCGCATCTTCTGCCGCCACGGTATTGATCATCTTCTCGATGTCGCTCGCATTATGTGGATCAAGAATCTCGAGGAACAGCTCGAATTTGACCGCGAGGTCGTCTACGCCACGGCACTTCTTCACGATATCGGCAAAGATGAACAGTATGAATCGGGTATATCCCATGATGTTGCAAGCGAACGCGTCGCTGATGCGATTCTCGGCGGCATGCCCGATGACGTGGCGTTTGAGCCGGCCGATACCGCAGCCATTAAGACGGCCATTCTGGGCCATCGAAAGCTGCGCGTGAACAGCCAACCGCTTGAGCGTCTGCTCTATGCAGCCGACAAAGCGTCGCGCGCCTGCTTTGCATGCCCCGCGCGCAATGCTTGCAACTGGAGCGATGATAAAAAGAACCTGTCGATTCGCGTGTAGTTAGTTTGCGCGGTCGGGGTTCTAAGCGAAGGAGACGATCGCGATGAGTAACAAGAAACTGCCCGAGAACGCAACCAAGACCGAAGGTGCCGAGCTCGCCCGCCGTGGAAGGGGCGAAATATCCACCGCAACGGCGGTACCCCACGTGAGCTATGACGATCTGCGCCATGCCGACCGCATCACCGTTGAAGGTCTTGAGGTTTTTGCTAACCATGGCGTGTATCCCGAAGAGAACGCGCTGGGCCAGAAGTTCATCGTGTCCTTGGTACTCTATGCCGACCTGCGTGCAGCGGGGGAGCACGACAACCTGGACGCGTCGATTGACTACGGCTCGGTGTGCCACGATGTCGATGGCTATCTGCGCGAGCATACGTTTAAGCTCATCGAGGCGGCAGCTGAAGGTACGGCCCAGATGCTGCTGCGTCGTTATCCCTCGCTGCTTGGTGTGCGCATCAAGCTCGATAAGCCGTGGGCGCCTGTTGGCCTGCCCTTGGCAAGCTGTGGCGTCGAGATCGAGCGTGTGCGCTAACCGACTCTAGAGCTCGTTGGCGGGCGGTTTTTTGAGCCGCTGCGACAGAGCCCTGTTGTTGGGGCAGTACGTGTCGAGCAGCGCGTGAAACCGATGATTGTGGCTCGGCTCGAGCAGGTGGACGAGCTCGTGGGCGACAACCAAGTCAAGGCACTCGACGGGGTAGGCGGCAAGTTCTCGTGCGATGCGAATGGCGCCGGTTTTGGGCGTGCATGATCCCCAACGCGTTTTCATGCTGCGCACGGAAACGCGGGAAACGGCGACACCCATTGCGATTTCGTATGCGTGCACCATATCCCGCAGCGCCGATGTGACTTCGGACGTATAGAGCTGGTCAATATGGGCTTGGATCTCACTGGGCGTTAAGCTGTCGAGGGTCGCGTTCCACTTGGCCTGCGGACGTTCGTCTGGCTCGTCGGTACCCATAAAACTTGCGAAGGTAGCCTGCTTGGGCCGCGGTGCGGGTGATGCAAAGTTATGATCGAGTGCATCCTGTACCGTGATGGGTTTGCCCCAAAGCGCAATGATGGACGAGGGACTGAGCGGCTCTCGCGCCGTCGCCTGACGTTGCTCGCGCTGGGCAAGTCGGCTGATAATCCAGGCGCTGTTGCGCTTCACAAACGCTTCGATACGCTCGCGGCTGGCGCCGAGCGGTGCACTGGCGTGGACCTCACCGCTCGATGTGACGCGTAGGTTGAAGTTCTTGACGCGCTTTTTGGTAACGACGACGGGGATGGATGTGCCATCCGGTCGGGATACGGTAATCGTAAATTGCTGCGTCAAAAGCGGTCCTTCAGGTTGGGGACGGGCCGGCATGTCGACCGTTCGGCATGCCGGCCCGCTCAAGGGACGTGATATTAATAACGCTCAAAGAAGGCAAGCGCATTATCGCTGCAGAGCTTCTGCATCACGGTCTTGCCAAAGTGCTTGGAGAGCATGTTCTGGAACTCGGGCATCTTGCTGGCATCGGAGAGGAAAGCGGGCACCGTGGCTCCGTCCCAGTCGCCGCCGAGTGCGATGACGTCCTCGCCGCCCAGGTCGAGCCAGTGCTCGATATGTGCCGCCAGCTGGTCGAAGGTGACGTCTGCGGCGGTCTTGTCGGTTGCGTCGTTGGAAAGGAACTCGCTGCAGTAGTTGAGGCCGACGATGCCACCCGTGTCGCGAATGGTGCGGAACTGGTCGTCGGTGAGGTTGCGTTTGACGCCGCAAACCGCACGGGAGTTGGAGTGGCTGGCGACGAAGGGACGCGTGGCGTGGGCGACAACCTCGTCAAAGCACTCATCGTTGAGGTGGGAGACGTCGAGTACCATGCCGGCGTGCTCCATCTGCGTAAGTGCCTCGATGCCGGCGCCGGTGAGGCCGGCGTGGGTGTCGTGGCCGCTCGC
>CALDBJ010000036.1 GCA_937937835.1 uncultured Collinsella sp. | reverse complement strand
GATATCGGACACAGGGGCCGCAAGGGCCCTTACACCAACTTTCTCGACACTACCATGTGTTCGGCTGAGATCGGAAATCAACCTTGCCGATAGTCCCTCTTTTTTCAAAATGTCGCGCACCTCGTTCTTAGTAATCGGCTTTTCAAACAACGAAAGCAAAGCGAACGAAAAATCATTAACCGCACACATTCTATGGGTGGCACAACTCAGCAGTACTCTTAACCCCTCTTTTGAGCGTCCGACTTCTTTCACAAACGAACTTTTAACCAATTGAAAACCATTATCGTGCATTACATAATCGGCATCGATATTTGTATTCAGCAATCCATAATGCAACAGTTCTTCTATCGCCCTTGTCAGCTCGAGATCGCCCTGATCAAGGATAAGAGAAATGCTACAATCGGCCTCCAATAAACGGGCCAACTTAAGGTATACCAACTGGGAAACAGCATAGACATGATGGTATTCAGAATTATAGAAGTAGGCAAATGGCTCAACGAGCACGACAGAGGTCTTGGAATCCAGCCAGATTCGATCAGCTGGATTTAGACTAGTCAGCCGTCGCTTTACTTTGGTCAAATGTCCCTTATACCTGACAGCGTGAATAGAATCTAGGATCCAGGTCACCTCTGAAATATGAAGCCGCTGGGGCAAGTCAATTGTGTCGCTACCGTTTATGACTTCTTGCATATAAAAATCAATATGATGCTCATCAGATAAGGATTTTGCTTCATTTAAAGTTAAACCAGTGCCTGAAACATAATCCACTTCGAGGCGCAAATCCTCATATTGGGACTTCGGCATTACAGAGACACCATACTTATCGGGATGATTCCAAACATCCGACCCCATAACGAGACCAAAATTCGTAAATCCTCTCGTGGAATATGGAACACCACATACCTGTTTTGAATAATTCAAAACATTCTCTGTATAAGCTAAGGTGTTCAGAGCCTCTTCTTTAGTTTCGGTCGGAAAGCCAATCATAAAGAATAGATGAACAGGAATACCCGCATTGAGACAATCATGGATATTGCGATCAATCCAATCAACTCTCGTGTTCTTCTTCATTAGATCAAGAACTCTTTGGTTGTATGACTCGAGGCCAAACTGAATCTGCCTACATCCACTTTGGTATATCTTGTTGAAAACGTCTGTACTTAGGGTTGGAGAGAACCTCGTTTCTCCATGCCAGAAAAACGTTTTTCCCGATGCGTTTATTTCATCCGCGAGTTGCTCCATTCTTTTGCCTTCGAATGTTTCATCCACAAAAGAGAAAACTCTCGTGCCGTATTTTTCATTTAACCGACACATTATTTCAAATACTCTCGATATAGGCATCTTTCGGTAACAACCACCGGTAGCACCGGGAATGGTGCAGAAGGCGCAATGATTAAAACACTGCCTAGAGGAATAAACCGGCAATATTAACTCAGGCATGAAGTATTTAGAAAGGGCGAAGCCATCGAAATCGGGAACTGTATCGTTGATAAATGTTTGCTCAATCCGATGGTTTTTATATATCTTTCCACCTTTAGCATGGCAAAGGTTTGGAACACAGTCGAGATTGTCATCACCAGAGTCAAGAGCCTCAAGAAGACGTGCAAGCGGCTCTTCGCCGTCATACATCATTATCGAATCAATGTATTCAAAAAAGGGATGCCATTCTTTCATGCAGTCATCTGCTAAACGAGTAATGTAATTGCCGCCCAATGAGACGTGTTTAACAGATGGACATTCTTCTTTAATCAGTTTCGCTAACGTAACTGCAGAAATCAATTGGAAACAGCCGCTCACCGAAATCCCAATAAACTCGATTTTTTCCCTCTGAATACGCTTAAGAAAGGCAATTTCATAGAAGGAAATAAACGGATTATGCAAGGTATCCGCAAGCGATTTCATTATTTCTGGTGTCGAATAATAATCATAGGGCAGATCTATGGAGTTGAACGTGTATTTAACTCCATATGAGACGTGATTTATGATATAGAGTGCATTTCTAAAAATGTTTTCAGCATATTGTCTTTCTTTTAGATTAAAGTATCTCTTCGATCTGAAAATATCTTTTGCCTCGTCAACATTAAGTGCTGACTTTTGTATCAACTCGATTGTTAATTGAACATTCGAACTAAACGAATCCTTTGATTCCCGATACCTTTTACAGCACTCTTCGACATGTCTATAAGATAGGAGGTCATCGTAAAATTCCACGTTTAAGTCAACGATGTCAACTTTATATTGTTCAACCTCTTGAAGATATGACTTCAAAACAGGCAAGGCAAGATACGGCCCCACTGGACTCCATCCTGGGGGAAATACTAAAAGCGTTTTAGGCATATCAACGTCACATCTTTCGCAAATAATTCAATTGAAACACAACTACCATCATAATTGAAAATACACCAAGTCCTGTAACGAGAATTGAGAACATCGCGATGCTCGTGAACAGCGAAACAAGGAGTGTTGAAATAACAACAGCAACCGATTGCAAAGACTCCCTAATTGAAAACAGGCTTATCGATTCAGATTCGTCTCTCGCCAAATCCTGCAGCGATGTTATGAGAAGCACATCTTGAATGGCGTTTCCGGCACCGACGATAAAAAGGAAAATAAACGATATCCCAGACGCATAGCGATAGCCAAACGCCAGATACGCACCGAGCGCAAGATACGTCACAAAACAATATGATTTAACGCAATCGGAACCACTAATTAAACGACCATATATTGTATTTCCGAACAACAGTCCGATTGTAAGACTACTCTGAAGGAATCCGTATTGTATCGATGACGAGTCAAATTGCAATTGCGCAATAGCTGGCAAAAGAGAATTCAGAGAGCCGAATGCCACACCACTAGAAATATCGATTAATAGGAAACCAATTGCCAAGTGCTTCGCGCTAAGATCACTAAATGCAGTCCTGTTTTTTTCATTTTTGCTTATCCCCTCTTTATCATTAACCTCGATAACCGACGGAACATCTCGCAGCAACCAGAACGACGCGGCAAAAGAAAGCGCGTCTAATGCAAGAACAGCCTCCGCCCCAAATTGAGCGACAACAAAACCGCCGGCAACTGGCCCCAGAACCATCATCAAATTCTGCAGAAACCCAAACGAATTATTAATTACGTCGCGATTGATACTATTCGTATTGGCTCTTAACAACGAGTAAAAGCAGGGCATTTCAACCGTTCGGCAAAGCGATACCGCGCACGTAATAGCAAACATACTCCATTTACTATCAACAAAAATATAGCAAACGAATAATCCCGCGCGAATTAAGTCTGCCAATCTCATGGCCTGCAGTGTCCCGATACCCATCTTCTGAGGCAGCTGCGCGAGCGCAACTGAAAACAGAGAGGGGGCAAATCTGCAGCAGACCATCAAAGCAGTTGCAGAAACATCGTGAGTTACCTCGTAAATCAGCATTGGCAAAGCAATATTCGCACACCAATTGCCTATTTCGCTTATCCCTCTAGCAATATATAGGACCCGAACCGGACGGCTAGCTCTCAATACCGTGAACATCACGATTAACCTCGTATTTCAGGCCTCGCTCATCCCTTAATAGGAATCCATAATCAACCAAGTACCGCCTCAACACGGCATAATCAGGATAGAGCTGTGACAGCACACGATTAACCTGAAGCTCCGTATAACTTGTATTTAATTCAAAGAAAGAGACGGCCCATAGCAGCATGATTCTTTTATAGCTTTCCTTTTTTGGAATTGAAACCAGCTCGCCATTCTTGAGAAATCGTTTTTTAAAGTCTATTAGCTCATCCATTCACATCCTCCATTTCATACGCATCTAATACTAAAAATGCATACGCTTTAGGTCATCGCATTCGGCTTCTATATTCGAACTAAACTCGAACTAATCTAAATGATTTGCTCAAACACTCTTCGAAAGCTCGTTTTTCACTCTGAGTAAAACGCCCTTCCCAGTCAGTCCACGAACAGGAAGGCAACTCACAGCGAGCGGAGTCGAAGCCCTCTGCCGTCGGTCGTTCAAAATGCACGACAACCTTTTCGATATCCCCATCTGTAATCAGGTCAGAATGAACGACCTCGGTACCGTCTTCGAATGTCATATACGGGTACATCACGTAAACCACCTCGCAATCGTAAATCCAGTTTAGCATCAAGCTATTGCACCAAAGACAGCAAGCCCCCTTGATGAGTTGATGGTATCTGTTAAATGTCACGTACGATTCACATCTGGTGGGTACCCTGATGGCTACACGAAACGAAGCAGATTTACACCGGGAGGACCCCGTATGACAACCAAGTACACCGACGCGCCGCGCACGCGCGTCATGACGCCAGCATCGCTCAACAACGGCGTGCACGAGAACCATTCCATCGGACAGACCATGGCCATCGCGCCCAAAAAGGGCCTGTTTGACGACATTTCCATTCCCCAGATCATCGCCGGCGCCGCAGCTGCCGCCACGAGCGTCGCACTTGCCTCCAAGATTGGTATCGCTGGTTCAGTAATTGGCGCCGCCGTGAGCTCGGTCATCACCGTTGTGTCATCGCAGGTCTACCGCCACTTTATCTCTGCCAGCGCCGAAGCCATCAAAGGTACGCACGCCGCCGTCGACTACCCCGCCGGCGCCTACGAGCCCGTTGAGTTTAATGCCGAGGAGCACCTGGGCGGCGCCGCGACTACGCAGGAGATGCGCCAGATTGCGGGGCGCGCGACCACGGCGCGCGTCGCTCCCGACAGCCTGCGCGCCAAGGCGGCGGCAGAGCGCAGCCAGACGCAAAAGAAGGTCATCGTCTTCTCGATCGTCATCGCCATCGTCGCGGTCATCGCCTGCGCCGGCGCCATCCTTATCACTACGGCCGGTGAGGGTCTGGGCGAGCGCCCCGAGCCAATCCTTTCGTCGCGCACGACGGAAAGCGATGCAAATGGCAACACCCAGTCGCAAGACCAGCAGGCACAGACGGACGGCACGCAAGACAGTTCCACCTCTACCGATTCGTCCTCGAATACCCAAAACCAATCGCAGGGCGCCGATTCTTCTGTGAACAACAGCGGCGCGCAATCCGGCACGACCGACTCAAGCCAAACGACTGACGGTTCGCAGCCGAACACGGGAGGCCAGACGAGCGACACCACGTCGGGAACGGGCACAGCAGACAGCAACAACAGCAATTCGAGTGGCACCACATCGGGCACGGCATCTGACAGTTCAAGCCAAGGCACGACATCGGACAACTAGGCGCTGCATCCCCAGATAGGCAACCTGTACAACGGGCGCGAATCGATAGCGGTTCGCGCCCGTTTGCCTTGGGCGACGAGATGGCAAGCCCCGCGCGATGGTAAGATGCTTTGGTGTGTAAAGAGGAGATTTGCCATGAGCAAGACAATAGTTACGCCCACGCTTTCGCTGGGCAACCACATCTATCTGTATCGCCTGCTGCGCGATGCGATTGGATGCGGCAAGCAAACGTTTATGACGCAGGTCGAGGAGGCACTCACCGCTGGTGACATGGCCGCTTATGACCTGGGCTTCGAGTCCACGCGCGAGCTGCTCGAGGAGCTCGACGACTGCATTAAGCTGACCGTCTTTAAGGGCGGTCGCCTGTATGCCACGGTCATCGCCAACGAGGCCTGGGATGCCGCCCTTGCCAAGGGCGAGGACAAGCCCAAGGCTGCCAAGGGAGCCAAGCAGTCCTACAAAAAGAAAAAACGCGGCGAGAAGGACCTCAAGGCCGTGCGCCCCAAGCACGTTAAGCGTCCCGAGCCTGAAGCCATGGTTGAAGCCGTGCCAGAATCCGAGCCCGAGCCCGAGATCGAAGTCGCTATTGAGGTAACGGCAGAAGCCGAAACCGAAATCACCGCTACGACCGATCCCGAAGTCATATCCGAGCAGGAAGCCACTGCGGAGCTCAACGAGGCTCCCAAGTCGACAGCAGAAGAAGCCGCTAGCCAACCTGAGGCGTCTGCGCTCCAAAACAGCGATGTCTTTGGCGACGAGGCCGAGGACGATCAGCCCGCCGATCAAGACGCTACCGAGTCGGCGCCGAAGCCCGAGACGCCGCAGCCCGCCATCTCGCTCACGGTCGTCTATGACCCCGAGAACGCCAACGCCGGCATCACCACTATGGCATCCACGCCCATCGAAGCAAAGTCGAGCGTCGAGAATGAGAGCGCGATGCAGGTTGAGTTTGAAACTGCAGCTGTAGACGCGCCCGTCACCGTGAAGCCCGCAGATTCCGCAGTTAAGCCGGAACCGGTGCCTGAGCCCGCACCCGTCATCGAATCCGTGCCCACCTCTACTTGCGACCAAGTTCCCGCACCGGCACCGGCTTCGGTACCCGCAGCGGCCCCAACCCCCGCACCCGCAGCGCCCGCCATCCCTGAGGACTTCCCCGTCGATTTCGCAACCGAGGTCTTCTGCCCCGGCCCGCTTCTGCACCAGTTGTCGACCTATCTCCCCTACGGCGCCGACACGCTCGGCATTGTCGGCGAGTACTACTGGATCGCCCGCGAGCGCGGTACCATCGAGGCCGCGCGAAACCGCGCAAACTTCCCCCTGTGCTACACGCAGGCCGGCGAGCGCCGCGAGGTTACCGTGCGCATCCGCCGCAACACCACCGGCGGTCTCGGAGCCGCCTGGGCCATCGACAAGGTCGAAGCCCCGGTCGAGTAAAAAACGGCCTCGGATAGCCAATTTGACCATCCGAGGCCGTTTGAATTCAGGCCTTTTAGTTGTCATCGGTGCATATAGACACCAGAGAAGCAAGCTCATCCTCAAGTTGCGGAGCAAAGTATCTAAAAGAAACCTGCGCTCCAGTCGGTATCGACTCAATCATATTCGCAGCATTATCTGAAACTCGGTACGATGCAGTTTCACCTGTCTTCAAATCCTCTATTGAGCAGACAGCGTCTTCAGCATCAATCGACCTAAGCACGCCTTTTCCTTGTAACATCACATCGGCATGCCCGCCAGCTATTTCTAATGAACCTGAGTCTGTCGCAGTCACTTCTCCGGAACCTCCGCGCGATATCTCTTCCTTTGTTGAACAGCCCACCAATGAAGCCATCAGCACCAAAGACAGAGCTAGTCGAATCGCCCTACTTCGAAAAAGTCGTTCCATAAGTCCACGCATAATAGCTCTGATCATACTTCAGGAAGGATAAAGATGAATTCCAGCCGTCCGCTATGCCAATCATCTGCCTTGTCTCTCCAGTTTTCTTACCAGTAAGTGTGGCGTAAGCCTCCGCTGTTACAGAATGGGCTGATCCGTTGTACAAACTCGCATGTAAAACATTCGGTCTATTAGAGTTAATCTCATTTTGAATGCTCGCGATAGCCGGAGAGGAGACAGTGCGGGCGATAAGAGTACTTCCTCTGCTTGCGCAGTAATTTGTAAACCCCGTTGCACAGGTTGATATCGGCGTTCCACCCAAAACAACGCCGGGAACAGTCTGTTCTTCATCGGAAAGAGCATGGGTATTGGTGTAATTCCATATCTGCATATATTGCGAAGGGTCGCTATATAAATTGGCAATGCCATACAGTTCCGCAACGTTCGAAAAAGCTGTCACCATACAAGCATAGTGGGCGGTAAGCCTCTTAATCTCGCTTTCATCATATGACATAAACTGAGAAATGGAACGAAATCCAGATACTGTGTAATCCTGCATTTGAGTTGCGTAAATTACAACATCGTTCCAGCTTGAAGGTTTATTCGATAAAACGACAGGCCGTCCTTCTATGGAAACAGCCGGGATTGTTCTTCCGCAATTTGTTGTTATTGAACCGTCCAAAGATTGCACGCCGAATTCGAATGGATTGATCATTACGACTGGGTTATTGAACGAATAAGACTCGACACCAAGATCTCCTCCCCGATCCATAGGGCTGACTAAGCCGTCTCCAAAACGATATCCCGTAAGTATTTCATCATCTGAAGCATCTAAAACCAAATAGCCCGCGGCTCTATTGGATGTCACAACCGGAACAATGTAACCAAGCGGGGACCCATCAACATCTACAAAAGGAATAGGGTCAGAAGGCGTATACGAATAGCCGAGGAGTCCCTTTATATATTTATCGGCAAGCTCTTGCGCAATTTCAGAAGTAAATTGTATCTGCTCACCATCAATATTGCCCGTCGAAGCAAAAACCTCTTTCGGACGTGCGGCTAAGGCGACAATTGAAGACGCGACAAGTTGCAGAAAACGACGACGCGAAAGCATATGTTCTTCTTTCTAGAGAAGCGACTTATAAGGTACTCCTATTCTATAATCTTTTTTGTAACGTTACAGCACTGGTTATATTTCAATTCGATTTGCTTATGTCCTTGCAACCCAATGCGTCTTTACGTTTTATACGGAATTAGAAAATCACTCATAGCAAAAACGGGCTTTAATCCCAAAGAGATGACTTTGATTATGAATCAAACCAGCAGCCAGGGCATAGCTGCAGTGCAATCGCTACAAGAAAGGCCGCCCTTGGTGGCGGCCCTTCTACTTGCTACTAGTCGCGCGTCAGCTTGCGGTGAATACGATGCGGCTGGGCTGCATCCTCGCCCAGGCGCTCGATGCGGTTGGCCTGATAGGCCTCAAAGTTGCCCTCGAACCAATACCAGTTGCCCGGATTCTCGTCGGTGCCCTCCCACGCCAGAATGTGCGTGGCGACGCGGTCCAGAAACATACGATCGTGGCTAATAACCACCGAGCAGCCCGGGAACTCGAGCAGCGCCGCTTCGAGCGAGGACAGCGTCTCGACGTCGAGGTCGTTCGTGGGCTCGTCGAGGAGCAGCAGGTTGCCGCCCTGCTTGAGCGTAAGCGCCAAGTTCAGACGGTTGCGCTCGCCACCGGAGAGTACGCCGGCGCGCTTCTGCTGGTCCTGGCCCTTAAAGCCAAAGCTCGCCACATAAGCGCGGCTCGGAACCTCGGTCTCGCCGACCATCATGTGGTCCAGGCCATCCGAGACGACCTCCCACAGGTTCTTGTCGGGGTCGATGCCAGAACGGTTCTGATCGACATAGGAGATCTTGACGGTCTCGCCCACCTCGAGCTCGCCCGAAGTCAGCGGCTCCAGACCCACAATCGTCTTGAACAGCGTGGTCTTACCGACACCGTTGGGACCGATGACGCCCACGATGCCGTTGCGCGGCAGGGTGAACGAAAGGTCATCGATGAGCACACGGCCATCGAACTCCTTGTGCAGGTGAT
>CALDBJ010000035.1 GCA_937937835.1 uncultured Collinsella sp. | reverse complement strand
GCGCCCTTGAAGTTGAACGTCAGATTGTCCAAATGCGGCCCGCGCAGCGTCGAGCAGTTACGGCGTTTGGTAAAACGCCGTAACTAACGTGCTCCGTACTGCTCGTAGTAGGCGTCGATGGCGGTCTTGAGCTCGTCGTCGATGACAACCTTGCCGTCGATCTCGTGGTTGTAGAGGGTCTCGACGACCTCGGCCATGGAAACGATGCTCGCGACGGGGAAACCGTACTTGGCCTCGATCTCCTTCTGCGCGGTGGTCACACCGCCCTTGCCGACCTCCATGCGGTTGAGGGACACGATCAGGCCCTTAATCTCGACATCGGCAGCAGCCTTGACCTTGGGATAGGTCTCGTCGATGGACTTGCCGCTGGTGGTGACGTCCTCGACCATGACCACGCGGTCGCCGTCCTTGGGCTCATAACCCAGCAGGTTACCCTTATCGGCACCGTGGTCCTTGGCCTCCTTGCGGTCGCAGCAGTACTTGACCTCCTTGCCGTACAGCTCGTGGTAGGCAATTGCGGTCACGACGGCCAGCGGAATACCCTTGTAGGCCGGTCCAAACAGCACATCAAAGTCGTCGCCAAAGTTATCGTGGATGGCCTGAGCGTAATACTCGCCCAGCTTCTTGAGCTGATAGCCCGTCACGTAAGCGCCGGCATTCATAAAGAACGGGGACTGACGGCCGCTCTTGAGTGTAAAGCTGCCGAACTTAAGAACGTCGGACTCGACCATAAACTTGATGAACTCTTGCTTGTAAGCCTCCATGCGGGCTCCTCTCGTAATTGCGTACGTGCCCTCCAGTTTAGCGCAGGCGAAGCGTCGATGCGGGCGCGCTTTGGGGCCACGGCATTCTGTAAAGGCTTTGTCAGGGGGAATGGTTTTCCGAACAATGGGGTTGACATGTCAAACCCCCTCATCAAGAATACGGGCGGATTAAAAAGGGGTACGAGATACCCAAAGCGCGCTGCGCTCAGCCTTTAGGAGGTGTGCCATGGAAGGCAGTCCTAGTCGAAAAACCTGCATGTCGCCCTCGGCACGCCGCGAGGACTCCGCACACGCATAAACGCCACCGGCAGATCGCCAAAACCACCGCAAAGGCGCGCTGCACCCTTTGTGGGCTCAAGAGCTTGACGTGAGCGACATCTAGGTTTTTTGAAGCAAATACGACACGTACGCTAACTCCCCTCAACAAGGAGGACCCTATGCTGATGCTCAAAACCGTCACGGTACTCGAAGCCATCTCCAAGCGCCGCCGCACGGCGCGCCCTGCCGCTCATACCGGCCTGTCCAAGAACACCATATTCGCCGCCACCCATAGTGCCGAGGACGCCCTCGTACTGCTTGACGCCACGGCAAACGGCCTCACCGTCGAGCAGGCAACTGAGCGCCTGAACGCCGTCGGCCCCAACACCATCGAGGCAACGACCAAAACGCTCGCCCGCCGCATCGCCGACGCGTTCATCGATCCCTTCGCCGGCATCCTCGCCGCGCTCGCACTGGTCTCGCTCTACATCGACGTGCTCGCCGTGCCCGAACCGCAGCGCGACCCCTCCACGGTCATCGTCATCGGCACCATGCTGCTGGTATCGGGCGGCATGAAGTTTATCCAGGAAGCCCGCAGCGGCAATGCGGCCGAGGCCCTCAAGGACCTGGTCTCCAACACTTGCACCGCCCTGCGCGACGGCGAGCGCGTCGAGATCCCCTTCGACGAGCTCGTCCCCGGCGATGTAATCCGTCTCTCTGCCGGCGATATGGTGCCGGCAGATGCCCGCATCATCACCGCGCGCGACCTGTTTGTGATCGAGTCCGCACTCACCGGCGAGAGCGAGGCCGTCGAGAAGACCACCGCCGTCACCGTCGTCGAGGGCGCCGACGGCTCCGCACTGCCACTCTCTGCCTGCAAGAACATCGTCTTTACCGGCACCTCCGTGCAAAACGGCGCCGCCATGGCGCTTGTCGTTGCCACCGGCTCGGACACCTACCTGGGCGGCATCGCCAAGATGCTCAACGGGCGCGGCGAAAAGAGCGCGTTTGACCGCGGCGTCTCGAGCGTCTCCATGCTGCTGGTGCGCCTGATGCTCGTTATGGCGCCGGCCGTCTTTGCCATCAACGCCGCCACCAAGGGCAACGTCATCGACGCGCTGTTGTTCGCCACGAGCGTGGCCGTGGGCATCACGCCGCAGATGCTTCCCGTCATCGTGACCACGAGCCTATCGCAGGGCGCCAAGGACCTCGCCCGTCGCCAGGTTATCGTCAAGGAGCTGCCGGCGATTCAAAACCTCGGCGCGATGGACGTCCTGTGCTGCGACAAGACCGGCACCCTCACCGAAGACTGCATCGTGCTCGAGCGCTACCTCAACACCGACGGCAACGAGGACACGCGCGTGCTGCGCCATGCGTTTTTGAACAGCTTCTTCCAGACCGGTCTCAAAAACCTTATCGACCTGGCCGTAATCGACCGTGCCGATGTGACGCCCTCGACCGTCGTGCCCGATTCCATGCTGGGCCAGAGCCTGCGCGACCGCTATACCAAGATCGACGAGGTGCCCTTCGATTTCTCGCGCCGTCGCCTGAGCGTAGTTGTCGCCGACGCCCAAGGCAAAACCCAGATGGTTACCAAGGGCGCCGCCGAGGAAATGCTCGAGATCTGCTCCTTTGTCGAGATCGATGGCATCGCTCAGCCGCTCACCGACGAGAAGCTCGCCCAGATTCGCAAGCAGATCGCCGGACTTAACGCCGAGGGCCTACGCGTAATTGCCGTGGCGCAGAAGACCAATCCGCGCTGCGTGGGCGAGTTTGGCATCGCCGACGAGTGCGACATGGTGCTGATGGGCTTTTTGGCCTTCCTCGATCCGCCCAAAGCAAGTGCCGCGGGCGCCGTCGCCACCCTCGAGGCCAAGGGCGTGGCGGTCAAGGTCCTAACCGGCGACAACGACCGCGTCGCCGCCACCGTCTGCGAGCAGATTGGTATCGATGCGAGTAACGTCTTGCTCGGCTCCGAGATCGATGCGCTCGATGACGCCGAACTTGCCGAGCGCGCCGAGAAAACCCACCTCTTCGCCAAGCTCTCGCCGCTGCAGAAGGCGCGCCTGGTACGTGTCATGCGCGAGATGCTCGGCCACACCGTGGGCTTTATGGGCGACGGCATCAACGACGCCGCCGCCATGCGTGCGAGCGATTGCGGCATCTCGGTCGATTCGGCCGTCGACATTGCCAAGGAATCCGCCGATATCATCTTGCTTCAGAAGGACCTGGGCGTGCTCGAGCGCGGCATCATCGAAGGCCGCCGCACTTACGGCAACCTGCTCAAGTACCTCAAGACCACGGTGAGCTCCAACTTTGGCAATGTGCTGTCCGTGACCGTCGCGAGCCTGTTCTTGCCGTTTTTGCCCATGAGCGCCCTGCAGCTGGTACTGCTGTCGCTGGTCTACGAGATCGTGTGCATCGCACTGCCGTGGGACACCGTCGATGACGCCTGGACTGCCCGCCCGCGTGCCTGGGACGCCGCGTCCATCAAGGGCTTTATGCTCGAGCTGGGCCCCGTGAGCTCGCTGTTTGACATCGTGACCTTCGCCGCGCTCTTCTTTGTCGTGTGCCCCGCCGCCGTGGACGCAAGCTGGTCCGAGCTTGCCGCCGCGGGCGACGTCGCGGGTATGGCGACCTTTGCTGCGCTCTTCCAGAGCGGCTGGTTTGTCGAGTCCATGTGGTCGCAGACACTCGTGGTCCACATGTTGCGCTCCCCGCATCTGCCGAGCCCGCGCGACCACGCCGCGCCCGCATTGTGCGTTCTTACCGTGCTGGGCCTGGCGCTCGTCACCTGGCTGCCGGCAAGCCCCATCGCCGATGCGCTCGGCCTCATGCCGCTGCCCACGAGCTTTTTTGGGCTGCTCATTGGCATCGTTACCGCCTACATCGCGCTCATCCAGCTGGCAAAGCGCCGCTACATTGCCCGCCACAGCGAGCTGCTGTAGCAAGTAGACGGAAAACACCCTGCCAGCTGCCGTTGCCACTACCACAGCTGCCAACGCCGCTGCCGTTGCCTCTGCCGCCGCCGCAGTCTATCCCCCCAGCAGTTGCGGTGAAATAGTTCCTGTTTAAAGCCCCGTGACTTTAATTTAGGGACTATTCCACCGCAACTTATTGGGAGATTAGCTAGTCCTTGGGTGTCCAGGACCAGAAGAAGTTGATGAGGGCCACACGCGAGGCGGTACCGGCCTTTTTGTTGATCGAGGAAATGTGGCGATAGAGCGTGGAGCGCGAAAGAAAGAGCGTTGTGGCGATGTCCTGAACGCTCTGGTCCGAAACGACCAAGACCTCAAGAATATCGCGCTCGCGCTCTGTAAGCCCAAAGGTGGCGACGAAGGCATCAAGGCGCTCATCGGGCGTGAGCTCCGCTGCCTCCACGGGCTCGGGGTCGGAGCATGCAGACGCAAGATCTGCACCAAGATCGTCGGTGGCAAGCGGCAGGCCGTCCTGCATCACGACATCATCGGCTCGTCGCCCCAACTGTCCTAGTAGCGTAATCGCAATACCCACAAACATCACGAGCGCCGCGCCGACTGCAGCCAGCACATTTTGACTCGAGATAATCGCCACTGCCGGCGCCGTCACGAACATCGAGCACACGTTGTTGACGACGCGACCCATGCACGGCCAAAAATATGACCAGCGCGCATAGAGCGAGACGGCGGCATATTTTGTGGTAAAGAACACCACGAAAAAGCCCGAGCCCAGATAAAAGATGATCGTGGCAGCAAGCTCGTTGCCGCCATTGCCATCGACGATGAGCACAAAGAACGAAAACGTGGACAGTATGGCGGCACATGTCATGCCGATATTCATATACGAGCGGCCGTGCAGGTCAAATAGTGCGCCAGCGACCAACGAGCTCACGACAAGCAGCAGGCGCGGCCAGTCACCCAAATCAACGGCTCCGGTAGCATGCAAGGTTGTGAGACCCGCGTTGAGAGCGGCGAATACGCCGGAAAGATACGCCGTCGCCACGGTCAGGCGGACCACGGCGCGGCGGAATGCCGCCTTTGCCTTGGGATCGTCTTGCCACTTGGCGCCATATTCCAAAGCATCTACCGAAAGCCCGGCAACACTGGGTTCAAAGCTGGGATCGGACTCGTCGCGCAGCTTGGCGCGTCGGGCACCGTGGAGCAACGCCACCTGCGCGATCGCACAGACGACCAGAACAGCCTGCTGAGGAATACCGACAGGCATCACCATGTGGTTGATCGCCTGTACCAGAACGCCCATGGCATAGGAAAGTGCGGCGGCGCGCGCCAGGCAGGGCGTCTGCGCAAAACGCCGCGCAAGATTGGCATGGGCGGTCGATCCGCAATAGCCCAGGGCGCAGCACGCCACCAGGCCGCCGGCAATTACTACCTCAAACCGCACTGCCGTAATCATCAGCAGCAACGCCGATACCAACAGCACGCCTGTAATATCGCTCGTCGCATCGATCGTCTGGGGAAGGCGATAGTACAGAAATGTGCGCACGAAAAAGCCAATCACGCTCGCGCCGACAACGATGCTCTCGTAGATGACGACCTCACTCGATGGCACGAACTCGGCTATGCGCACATCAAAGAGATACTCGCACGCCAAAAACGTGAAGAAGAACAGCGCCAGGCATATAATCTCCCGAATGCCCCGACGCAAATATGCGGTTGTGTCTCCCATGCCCCTCATGGTTAACCCCCCAGCCGCTCAATTGTCTGGAAATCTATTTTAATAAAGAACCAGTCTCAATATCGAAGCCAGGCTCGAAATGTTGCCAATTCGACCCCAGCCGTCCACATCACGCCGCGATTTTGAGCCGCATGGACCAGAAGGGACACGCGCGGCCTCTAGCTCGGCAAGGAGTGTCTCCAACTGCCACTCATTTAAGTACGTCCCCAATGAGTGGCCGAAGAGTGTCCCCCGCGACTAGTCGTTTAAGAACGTCCCCAATGACTAGTCAAAATGGGCCATGTGTCCCAGTTGTGGAGACTCCTTGAGCCGTCTGGGTATCGCGAAGGATCACGCACTCCCCCATCATCAAAAGTGACACACGCTACCAGTTGATGGGAGGCAGCCATGGGCTTCTTTGACAAGATGTTCGAGAAGAAAGAGTGCGCGATTTGCGGTACCGAGCTGGGACTTCTAGGTAAGACCAAGATCAACGAAGGCTACCTGTGCAAAGAGTGCGTCGGCAAGCTCTCCCCCTACTTTCACGGCTATCGTTCCAGCACCGCAGACGATATCCGTGAGCAGCTCGCCTACCGCGAGGCCAATGCCGAGCGCCTGGCCTCGTTCAACCCCACGCGCACGCTCTCGGCCGGGCGCACCAATATTATGCTCGATGAGGACGCGGGCCTGCTGATCATCACTTCGCAGAGCCGCTGGCGCGACTCCAATCCCGATATCATCGAGTTCTCGCAGGTACTCGGCTGCGATATGGATATCGACGAGCATCGCACCGAGATTTATCGCGAGACCAAGGACGGCGAGCGCGAGAGCTACAACCCGCCGCGCTACGACCTGGATTACGACTTTAATCTGACCATCCACGTCAACACGCCGTACTTTACCGAGATCAACCTACGCGTGAACGACTCCACCATCGATCAGCGCGGCTCCATCGAATACCGCGAGGCCAAGCGCCAAGCAACCGAGGTCCGCGACGCGCTGGTGCAGCTGCGCCAGGAGACGCGCGACAGCGTCGTGGCCGCCAAGGCCCCCAAGACTGCGGTCACCTGCCCCTTCTGCGGAGCCACCACCATTCCCGATGCCAGCGGGCGCTGCGAATACTGCGGCGGCGCCATTGGCGCATAGTCTCCGGCACGGAAAGGACCGATCATGGCCTTCGAGAGCGTTAACTATCAGTGCCCTGCCTGCGGTGGCCCCTTGCATTTTGCAAGCGCCGAGCAAAAACTCGTCTGCGACTACTGCGATTCGCGTTTTGAAGTCGAAGAAGTCGAGGCCCTCTATCGCGAGCGCCAGGACAAGGCAGATGCCAAAGCCGATGCCGCAGCCGCGGCCCCCAAGCCTGCTGTCGACGATGCCGTGCAGGAGCTGGCTCAAAACGCCGGCTATATCTGCTCGTCGTGTGGCGCCGAGCTCGTGTCCGACGGCACCGTCGCCGTCACCACCTGCCCGTACTGCGGCAACTCCGCCGTGGCGCCCGGCCAGCTCTCTGGCGACTTCTCGCCCGACCTGGTGATTCCGTTTAAGCTCGGGCGCGATGACGTCACGGCCGCACTCAAGGAACACTACAAGGGCAAGATCTTGCTGCCCAAGAGCTTTGTCACCGGCAACCACATCGACGAGGTCCAAGGTGTCTGCGTGCCGTTTTGGCTCTACGGCGCCCGCGTTGACGGCGAAGTGTACTTTGACGCGACCAACGAGACCGTGACCGAGGAATCCGACCGCACCGTCACGACCACCGACCACTACGATGCCTATCGCAAGGGCAATATCTCGTTTAAGCGCGTGCCCGTCGACGGATCGTCCAAGATGCCCGACGGCCACATGGATGCCATCGAGCCGTTTGACTACGACGCGCTGCGTCCGTTCTCGGTCGCATATATGCCCGGCTACATCGCCAACCGTTACGACGAGGACTGCGAGACCTGCAAGGCGCGCGCCGAGCGTCGTATGGAAGAAAGTACGATCTCGGCCCTGCGCGAGACCGTCGTCGACGAGTATGACGACGCCACGGTCGAAAGCAAGCAGCTCGACTACACCTGGGAAGACAGCGACTACGCCCTGTTCCCCGTCTGGATGCTCTCCACCTCGTGGAACGGCAAGAGCTACCTGTTTGCCATGAACGGCCAGACCGGCCGCTTGGTCGGCGAGCTCCCCTGCTCCAAGCCCAAGCTCGCCATCGCCTCGGTGCTGTTCTTCGTGATCGGATTTATCCTCTCCCAGATTCTCTTTATGGGTGAGAACGCCTTCGATCCGGATTACCTCACCTTTGATATCGAGGGTATCCTCATCAACATCATCGCGCCGCTGATCATCGTGATTATCGGAGACGTGCTACTGGTAGGCCAGCTCAAGACGGCCAACGAAGCAACCCATGCCGATGAGTATTGTGGCGAGCTCGACCTGACCGAGAAGCACGACACCTTCAGCCACACCGAGACCACCGTTGTCATGAAAGACGACAAGGACGATTAGTCATTCTGACCAATAACCACCCGGCCTTTGACGAGAAAGGAAGATCACCATGGGACTCTTGAAAGCTGGATTGGGAGCTGCCGGCGGCGTCATGGCCGACCAGTGGAAGGAATTTATCTACTGCGAATCGATGCCTGCTGACGTCTTGGCCTGCAAGGGCAGCAAACGCACCGGTGGCCGCAGCTCCAACACGCGCGGCGAGGACAACGTCATCTCCAACGGCTCGGTCATCGCCGTCAACGATGGCCAGGGCATGCTCGTGGTGCAAAACGGCAAGATCATCGAAGCCGCGCTGGAGCCCGGTGAGTTCGTCTTCGATACCGGCAGCGAGCCGAGCGTCTTTAGCGGCAACCTGGGCAATTCCATCAAGGAGACCTTCGCCAATATCGGCAGCCGCTTTACCTTTGGCGGCGACGCGGGCAAGGACCAGCGCGTCTACTTCATCAACACCAAGGAGATTATCGGCAATAAGTACGGCACCGCCTCGCCCGTGCCCTTCCGCGTGGTCGATAACAACATTGGTCTGGACGTCGACATCTCCGTGCGCTGCAACGGCGAGTATTCGTACCGCATCACCAACCCGCTGCTGTTCTACACCAACGTATGCGGCAACGTGACCGATAGCTATACGCGCGACAAGATCGACAGCCAGCTTAAGTCCGAGCTGCTCACCGCCCTGCAGCCCGCCTTTGCCAAGATCTCGGAGATGGGCATCCGCTACAGTGCCATCCCCGGCCACACCACCGAGCTCGCCCGCGCGCTCAACGAGGTCCTCTCGGCCGACTGGCGCGACCTGCGTGGTGTCGAGATCGTGAGCTTTGGCGTCAACTCCATCGCCGCCTCGCAAGAGGACGAGCAGATGATCAAGGACCTGCAGAAGGCCGCGGTCATGCGCGATCCCACCATGGCAGCAGCCAACATCGCCAGCGCCCAGAGCGACGCGATGCGCGCGGCGGCCGCTAACCCCAACGGCGCAATGGCCGGCTTTATGGGCATGGGCATGGCAGGTGGCATGGGCGGCATGAATGCCAGCCAGCTGTTCGCCGCCGGCCAGGCACAGCAGCAGGCCGCCCCGCAGCCGGCTCCGGCGCCCGCCCCCGCACCGGCCCCCGCCGCCGCACCCGCGGCCGGCACGTGGACCTGCAGCTGCGGTGCCACCAACACCGGCAAGTTCTGCTCCGAGTGCGGCAGTCCCGCGCCCGCCCCCGCACCGGCCAAGTGGTTCTGCCCCAACTGCGGTAGCGAAAACGGCGGCAAGTTCTGCAGCAACTGCGGAACGCCCAGGCCCTAGCGCCCCTAACTGGTAATGAGCGGGGGATCCGCCACCCCCGCATTTGCTTCTATGGGTTTCGTTCGATGAAGGAGGACACCATGAAGACAACGTTCAAAAAGTCCGTACTCGCATTTCTGACATGCGTCCTGGCGCTCGCCTTTGCCCTGACGGGCTGCAGCGGCGGCGGCAAAGACCCCAAGGCCAACTTCGTCGGCAGCTGGCAGTACTCGGGTGGAACCTTGGACGGCGAAGAGCTCACCGATGAGTACATGGATATGCTCAAGGAGTGGGGCCTCAACTGTATCCTGATCCTCGACGAAGACGGCACGGGCGTCCTCGACATGTTCCTTGAGGTCGCCGACCTGAAATGGGAGGCCAAGGACGCCACCACCGTAACGATTACCGCCGAAGATGAATCGCACGACCTGAAGCTCAAGGACGACAAGCTCGTCCTCGAGGTGGAAGGCGACAAGCTTATCTTTACGAAGTCCGACAAGGATCTGTCCGGTACGGTGAAGAAGGATCGCGAGAACGCCGAGAAGGAAGAGGAGATCGATGAGGCCGTCGAAGACGACGATGTCCAGAGTGTCGAAATCTCCCCCGCCGTCACCGTCGCCGATGACGATCTGTGCACCATCACCATCACCGAGAAGTTCAAGGACGACTGGGGCGACATCGGCTTTGTCGTCAACATCACCAACAAGAGCGACAAGGACCTGACCTTCTACGCTCCTTCCGGCAAGACCAACGTCAACGGCACCATGAAGGAACCCTGGTTCTCGGCTCACCTGATGCCCGGTACCAACGCCACCGAGGAATTCACGTTCTCGAGCGGCGAGCTTGACAGCCTTGACGACCTCGTCAATACGACCATCGGCATCGACGCCTACCTGACCGATTCCTATGAGGACGTCGCCTCCTACACCGCGACCATCGCGTAACGGCAGACACCGACAGCCGCGGATTGGCGGACACATCCACGCACACCAGGCGGGACCGCAGGAGTTGATCCTGCGGCCCCGCCGCTTTATGCCGATGCGTAACGAGCGCTAGCGCTCCATGTTGGGAACGATGCTGCCCTCCGTTACTGCGCGCACGGCCAAGCGCATGATGTTGTCGTAGCCGGTCTTATTGAGAATCTCCGAGATGCGGCGTTTGATGGTGCCCTCGCTCATAAACAGCTCGGCCGCGATCTCGCGACGGCTCTTGCCCTCGCAGGCAAGGCGCAAAATCGACAGCTCTACATCGTCGAGGGCCGCCGTGCCCGAGAAGATGCTCTCGGGCGGCTTGGGAAACGTGCAGTAACCCGCCAACGTGGAGCGCATCACGGCGAAAAGCTCGTCGATACCGACGTTCTTGTACACAAAGCTGTCGACGCCCGCCTCGCGCGCCTGGTCCACAAAGGTGATTTCGGGCATACCAGTCATGATAATGACGCGGCACTCGGGCAGTTGTTCTTTGATGCGCGCCGCCGCCACGATGCCGTTGGAATCATGCTCGGTGCATACGTCCATCAGTATCATGTCCGGGCGCTCCTTAAGCACAACGTCCAAGGCATCCGAGGCGTCGGCGATCGCGGCAACAACCGTCATGTCGGGCTGGTCACCGACGGAGCGCGCGAGGCTCTCGCGCAAGATAGCCTGGTCTTCGACGATTAACACGCGAATCATGAACTTCTCCTTTGGACCGTGGCGCTGGAGGCGAGCGGGATGGACACCGTAAGCGTGAAGGGCGGGGCGGTGTGGACTTCCAGGCTGCCGCCCAGATTCTGTGCGACATGCCTCATACCTGGGATACCCGTTCCCTCGCGATACGATACGGGTGCAGGCGCTCCGTCGTTAGAAACGACCATCCGCGCGACAGCGCCGTCTTCCATCCCCTCCTGCCACAGGCGCACATGGACCTGATGGGCCTGTGCATGCTTGGTGGCATTGGTCGAGGCTTCGCGGATAATCTGCAAAAATGCTGCGGCGACACGCGCGTCGTTTGGCAGCTCGCCCTCCACATCGATCTGCACGCTCACCAGGCCAAAGGCATGGACGATATCGCCCAATTGCTCTGCCGGTTCGGTGTCGCCCCCGCTGCGCAGATCGGCAGCGATTGAGCGCAGCAGCGGGTCGATCTGCTCGAGTGACTCGTCATCCAGGCGCCCTTCCTCCAGATAACGATGGAGAATGGACAGGCGCTGCCCGATCACGTCGTGCACGCGAGCGCGCATACGCAGATAGGCCGCATTGTCAGCAACTTTTTTGACTTCTTCGATCTGGGCTTGGAGCTCTTGGCCCGCAAGCTCAAGCAGGTGGTTGGCTTGCGCTAGGCGATCATGGGCATGCGCATACTCTGTTACATCCAGACCGATAATGCGCTCGAAGAGGCGGCCCGAAATCATAACGTCATCGTGCACGAACAAGCGAATCTCGGCGGGAGAAACCTCGACCACAACGCGCGCCTCACCAAAGCGGTCCAGATTAATCCGCACACGGTTCCTGCTGCTTTCGGGCATTTGCATGCTGAGTTTGCGCAGGTCGTTCCATGTACCGCTCATATCGCCTAGGTCGGTGGGCATATGAAGCTCCACCAGGTTTTTGCGCATGCAGCGGTTCATGAGCAGCGGACGGCCCCTCGGGTCCAGATACAGGATGCCCACGGGAATCACGTTGATGGTCTCGATCGTCGAGAACATGGTGATATCCTCCTGGCGGTTGCGGACATCCATCAAGAGCGCCGCGATGGAACGGAACAGGAAGAACGCTCCCTCTGCGATAAGGACAACGGTCCACGCCGAGCCCATGGCAAAAACCACCGGCGGTGTCACGGCGGCAACGAGCAACAGTTCGGCCAGCATGACGGGGCGACGATAGCGCACCATAAGCACCACGCCGTAGGCAAAGATCACGGCATTGAGCCACAACGCTCCGCCCATTGCCCTGGCGCAAACGTCAAGCGGCGCCACCAGATATGAGCCAGACGACGCGAACAAGATGAGCGCCGAAATAACTAGGTGAAGCACAAGGCTCGCCTCGTAGGCACAAATCACCTTACGGTTATAGGACGAGCGGCGCGATGCGATGAGCGGGACGTGGATCGTCTGCAGACACGCAGCCAGGGCAAAGACAACATCGAGCGCAACGATTTGGGGAAGAATGAGCGAAATCTGCATCGTCACTCACCCGCCCTCGGCATCAAGACGATCATGCGCAGCTGGCCGGGCTCGCCCTCAAGGCGGTATGCCACGTTGCGCCCTTGCAGAGCGCTATCGAGCTCTTGCGCAGCGGGCGTCTGCGAAAGATCTGCATCATCGTTGGAAAAAAGCGTGGCGCGTAGCTCGACACTGCATCGGTCATGGTCGCCCAAGTGATACATAAGCGCCGGATGGTCGGTGGTGTAGGCAAAAAACGCAAAGTCATACACGCAGTCGTACAGGGCGCTTACCGTACTGGCGTGCAACGGGCGCCGTATGGCGATAATCGAGGCGCAATCGATATCGATGGTGCGCAGGTCGCTTGCGAGCTCGTTGGCAATGAGCTGAATGCGGTCACGATCAAAACCGCTCTCCCCGTGCTGTGCCAACGTGAGCGACCCCTTGCGCTTGCAATAGGCGACGAGCATCTTGGCGCGCTGCAGCATGCGGTAACGCTCGTGCGAAGACGATTCATCGGTCAACGGCGGCAGCGAGCTCAGCAGGTCGTACATCCCTTCGAGCGCGCGGGCAAGCGCCTGGTCCACGTCTTGAACCAGCAAGGTCTCGGCCTCTTGATCTGCCAGGTGCGTCTTAAGGTCGTAGTCGGCAGCGAGCAGCTCGTTTTGACGCTGCAGCTCCATGCGACGGTGTGCCAGTTCACGGTTAAGCTCGTTGAGATCCGACACGTCTTGGGCAAGCAGGGCCGATCCACCCAGCAGTGGAAAGGCTCGGTACATTACATCGGGATTGGACTCCACGGCAAAGGCATGGGCATGCCCGTGTTCCTGGGCTCGCAGCTCTTCGCACACGCCTACCGGCATTGGCTTTGACACTGGCGTGGCATAGACTTCCTGCAGGTCGCGCGTTAGAACTTTGAGGTCGAGCGGCAAGGTGTCGAAGATGCCGGCGATGTCGTGATATGACGGAATGACACCGCAATCGAGACAGATTTCCATCGCCACCACGCACAAGACGCAATAGACGAGCGAGAAGTTGAGCCTCCATGCCCAGGGCACGCGCAACGCATATGAGATGGCAAAGAACGCGCCGCCCAGCAGCACGAGCGCCGCCGTGCCCGAGAAACGTTGGATGCGAAAGGACGAGGACCGGCCCACCAGGATAAAAAAGGCCACAAAGTTAAAGGCCGTCCACACGAGGACGGCGAAATAGCCCCAGCCGTACGTGTAATCGTTGCTCCAGGTGTCGCTTGTACGGTCAAAGTGGAAGACCTGCTGGTGAAAATCGTTGGTGAGCACAAATCCGATAAGCAGGATAGCCATAATCCACAGCGCAGCGCAGTAGCGGCGACCCAGGCGGTGTTGCTCCAGGCCCGCAAGGCGCAGACCACACAACTGGTAGAGCAGCGGAATGAGCGTCATGGGCACGTAGTACAGGTACCACAGCACGGTGGCATAGAACGGCGTGAACGACTTGTACTTGAGAATGACTTCGATCATCCACAGGGCGCAGATGGTGGCGATGGCAACAAGACGGCGGCGCAACACATAGTCCAAACAGCGCAGATAGACCGATACGCCCCAGATCGAAAATATAATTGCGGCGACAAGCAGCGGGAGAGAGCTCGAGTGGGCGAACGCATCCACGACCTCTTCGGACACCTCGCTATAGGCGGGCACGGCGTTAGAAAGTTTGGGGTCGAAGGCGAACAGCGCCGGCAAGACTGCCAAAAGCATGAGGAACAGCGCGGTGATGGCGCCGGCGATAGCAAAGACGCGGTGGCGGTACACCTGATGTGTTATGCCAACAAGGAATCGCGGCATGGCGAAGAGCCTGCCGTCCCTGGGATCCGCAGCCGGTGCGGTCCGGGCGGCCGCGTGGCCGATATGTCGCTCGCGGGTACCCATAGTGCTTTTAGTGTACCGACAGATGGGTCGAAAAAGCGGGCCGCATGTCCCAAAATCCGCAGACGGCAAGGCGCCCGGCGAGCACATACTCGCTGGGCGCCTTGGTTAGGAGGCTATGAAGTTGAGTGTCTCAGCTTCCTTAGGACAGGTCCTCACCATTCGTTTCAATGACATGCTTGTACCAGTCGAAGCTCTTCTTCTTGGAGCGCTTGAGGGTGCCGTTGCCTGCATCGTCGCGATCGACGTAGATAAAGCCGTAGCGCTTGGACATCTCGCCCGTGCCGGCAGACACCAGGTCGATCGGGCCCCAGGTGGTGTAGCCCAACAGGTCAACGCCGTCCTCGGTCACTGCGTCGCGCATGGTCTGGATGTGCTGGCGCAGGTAGTCGATACGGTAGTCGTCGTTGATGGAACCATCCTCCTCGACAACATCCTTGGCACCCAGACCGTTCTCGACCACAAACAGCGGCTTCTGATAACGGTCGTACAGGTCGTTAAGGGTGATGCGGAAGCCCAGCGGATCGATGGCCCAGCCCCACTGGCTCTCCTGCAGGTAGGGGTTCTTGGCGCCGGCGAAGGCGTTGCCCTGGGTGCGCTCGACATCGGGGTTATCGGCACCGGCGGAGCAACGGGTGCTGTAATAGCTAAAGCTGATGAAATCGACGGTGTTGGCGGCCAGGATCTCGCGGTCCTCGTCCGTCATACCCACATCGATGCCTAGACGCTCGAGCTTCTTGACGGCATAGGCCGGGTAGTAGCCACGGCTCTGGACGTCAACGAAGAAGTAATTGTCCTGGTTGCCGAGCTGCGCCTGGCGCACATCGCCCGGACGGCAGCTGTAGGGGTAGTAGCTACCTGCAGCGAGCATGCAGCCGATCTTGATCTCGGGGTCGATCTCGTGGGCGATCTTGGTTGCCCAAGCGCTGGCGACGAGCTCGTTGTGGGCGGCCAGGTACTCGACGGCTTCCTTGTTCTCACCCTCCTCAAAGACCAGGCCGGCACCCATAAACGGCAGGTGCAGAATCATATTGATCTCGTTGAAGGTAAGCCAGTACTTCACCAGGCCCTTGTAGCGGGTGAAGATCGTGGTCGCGAGGTTCTTGTAGAAGTCGATGAGCTTGCGGTTGCGCCAGCCGCCGTACTCCTTGATGAGGTGAATCGGGCAGTCGAAGTGCGTGATGGTCACGAGTGGCTCGATGCCGTGCGCCTGACACTCGCGGAATACGTCCTCATAGAAGGCCAGGCCAGCCTCGTTGGGCTCGGTCTCGTCACCGTTGGGGAAGATGCGGGTCCAAGCCAGGCTCATACGGAAGGTCTTAAAGCCCATCTCGGCAAAGAGAGCGATGTCCTCTTTGTAGTGGTGATAGAAATCGATGCCGGTCTGCGCGGGATAGTAATAGCCGTCCTCGAAGTCGAGCATTTTACGCTGGCCGGAGACCACCGCATAGCGCTCGGGGCCGTGCGGAGCCACGTCCACGTTGGCAAGGCCGCGGCCGTCCACGTTGTAGGCGCCCTCGCACTGGTTGGCAGCCGTCGCGCCGCCCCACAGGAAGTCATTACGGAAAGCCATGCATCAATCCTTTCGCACGCTGTTGTCATAGGCTCAGTATCCCTGCAAACAACGCGCCGCTCAACGGCAACGGCGCAGGCCGATACTTCTTTTCGCGTGCAGGCGCCCGGCAACCGCCCCGTCTGACACTTTTTGATACCCGCCTGCCCAATCCACCACAAAGGGGACAGGCACCTTTGTGGCGGCTTGGGCCCGGTTTGTCTCGATCTGTAACATCTAGGCCGCCAAAATCGGGCCTGGTGTTACAGATCGAGATTGTTCGGCCTGTCCCCTGCAGTTTGTCTCGATCTGTAACAGATAGAGACGATTTAGCCCGCTAGATGTTACAGATCGAGACAGAAGATTCTAGTCGCAGGCGATGTCGAGGTTTTTGCCGGTGAGACCTACATAACCGCCTTCGCTCAGCAACTCATTTGACTGAATAGGAAAAAAAGGAAAAAATAGGAAAAAAAGGAAAGGAAAGTCATGACTGAAACCATCTTCTCCCCCTCATTTGGAAATCGCCCGTCCTATCTGGTGGGGCGCGGGAACGTGATTTCGACATTCATCTCCGGTCTTGAGCAGGAGCCGGGCAATCGTGACCGAGCCATGCTCATGCTCGGCCAGCGAGGCAGTGGCAAAACGGTTCTCCTGTGGGAGCTCGCCGATCGCGCACGCAAGCTCGGCTTTGTTGTCGCCACGCCCACCGTAGCCTCCGAGGACATGCTCGAGCGCATTGTTGAGAAGATCCAGGAAGCAGGCGAGCCTTACGTCAACAAGCATCGTCTCCCCAAACTTACAGGTGGCAGTTTGAGCGTCTTCGGTTTCTCGGCAGGCCTCGAGTTCACACGAGACGTGCAGGAGACCAAAAGCTTTCAGTTCAAGCTCACGCAGCTGGCGCGCAAACTGACCGAGCAGGGACACGGCATCCTCATCCTCATCGACGAGCTCCAAGCAAATTCACCCGAGATCAGACAGCTCGTCACCGCCTATCAAGAGCTGGTCGGCGAACGGCTCAACGTCGCGCTCGTCATGGCGGGCCTCCCGGGAGCAGTCTCCGCGACACTCAACGACCGCGTACTGACATTTCTCAACCGCGCACGCAAAGTCACGCTCGAACCGCTTTCAGTCGGAGATGTCGATGCATATTATCAGCGGGCTTTCGAAGAGCTCGACCTTGATATTCCAGGCGATCTTCGCCTCCGTGCCGCTCGTGCAACCCAAGGTTCGCCCTATATGCTGCAGCTCATCGGCTACAACATCGCCAATCGCTGCAAGGCCGGAAAACGCGTAACGCCAGAGCAAGTCGACGGAGCTATCGGAGCGTCAAAGGCCGATTTCGAAAACGATGTTTGTGAAACGACGCTCGCCGCGCTATCGGACCAAGACGTCGCGTTTCTCGACGCAATGGCTGATGACGAAGACACCGTTTCGCGCATTTCCGATGTAGCGAAGCGCATGTCGGTCACACCCGACTATGCGCAAAAGTATCGCCGACGCCTCATCGACGCCGGCGTTATCGAACAGGCACGCCGCGGCTACGTGCGCTTTGCCGTCCCATATATGGCTGACTATCTGCGCAGCCAGCTCTAGGCAGCCACCACAATGGGGACAGACACCTTTGTGATGGATTGGGCCCGGTTTGTCTCGATCTGTAACATCTAGGCCGCCAAAATCGGGCCTGGTGTTACAGATCGAGATTGTTCGGCCTGTCCCCTGCAGTTTGTCTCGATCTGTAACAGATAGAGACGATTTAGCCCGCTAGATGTTACAGATCGAGACAGAAGATTCTAGTCCACGGTGATGTCGAGGTTCTTGCCAATGAGACCTACGTAGCCACCCTCGGCAGCTTTGGGGCTGTCAGCATGGCAGAGGACCCACTTGTCGGCCTTCCAGTAGCAGTAGCTGTCACCGGCCGCGGGCATGTCGGCCGCAGCCTCGGGGCACGGTCCATTGGTGCCGGCGGGCAGCGCCACCATCACCTGGAAGCCGCCGTCGTCGACCATGCAGGGCGTGTAGTGGAGCGTGGTGTTGAAGACTTCGACGACCTTGCCCGCCGGCACGCGGAACGCCTTGACGCACGCGGTATCGAGCTTGCCGCCCTCGATCTCCCAACGATGTGCCACGAGCAGGATAAAGTCGCGTGCACCCAGGTTGAACTCGCTGGCGCGGTGATACTCCAGGCAGTTGAGTCGTGTATTGTGGCCGTTGCACCAGCCCAACTGGAAGGGACGACCGCCAAACATGAGAAAGCCCAGTTTATCGACATCCTTGACGCCCTCGAGCTCCGGCGCGCTTGCTACGTACTTGCTGCCCTCGGGAATGGGCGTGGCTGAGAGCGCCTCGAGCACGGGCGACGTGAGCTCGGACGGAACGTCATCCCAAACGTTGCCATAGGATTTGAACTCGGAATCATTGACAGAGTAGATATGCATGTTCACTCCTGTTCGTAAATGTGACTATACGAACATTCTAGAACAAACATGAGCGATTTTGAACGCTCGTCCCGACCAATCAACAAAAAGGCGCCCCCGCATAAGCGAAGGCGCCCAATGCGCGCGTTTTGGGCGATAAAGCCCTTACGCCTGCTGATAGTGCAGGTGCTTCTCGTCGATATCGGCAAGGTCGCGGTCGAGGTAACGGCGCGCGAGCCAGTTAGCCATGGGAAGGTTCTGGTCCAGGTAGTTGCCGCACTCCTCGGGAGCGGCACCGGGGACATCGCCCTCAAAGTCGGCAACAAACTCGAACAGCTCACGCACGAGCGGCAGGATCTCCTCGCTCGTCACCTCGCCAAATACGACGAGGTAAAAGCCCGTGCGGCAGCCCATGGGGCCAAAGTAGACAATTCGGCTCGACCACTCGGCATGATTGCGAAGGAACGTCGCGCCCAGGTGCTCGATGGTGTGGCACTCGGCCGTGTTCATGACCGGCTCCTTGTTGGGCGTGGTCAGGCGCAGGTCAAACGTGGTGACGGCAGCACCGGTCGCCGGATCGCGGTCGATGCGGCTCACATACACGCCGGGCTCAAGCAGCAGATGGTCAACGGAAAAACTCGCGATGCGCTCCATGGCAGATCCTCTCGGTAGTCAATTTGGGACGGGGCTCTTTTAGCTGGTTCGAATGGTCGCACCAATCATAACAGTCAAAAAAGCCCCGTCCCAAAAAGACAACTTAGCCAAGGACACGGGCCATACGCGTCTTGAACTCGGACAGGAAGCGCGGAGCATCCACGGTCAGTGCCACAAGCGTGCTCTTGTCCGGATCGGACAGGCGGCGCTCATCGCAGATGGTGCGACCGCGGTACTCGCCCAGCAGATCAACACGCAGGTTGCAGCCGAGCGCACCTACGAGCGTGGGGTCGATCGCCACGGCAACGGCCAGCGGATCGTGCAGCGCACAACCACCCAGGTAGGGTGCGTTCATCTCGTACGAGCCAATGTAGTGCTCGACCATGCTCGCAAATGCGCAGCCCGCCATGGTGCCCGAGCCCGTCCAGCCGGCAATGTCGCGGCGTGTGAGCACCACGCGATGCGTCACGTCCAGACCCACCATGGTGAGCTTACGGCCCGAGCGCAGCACCGCGTCGGCTGCCTCGGGGTCGCTCGCCATGTTGGCCTCGGCGCCCGCGCTCACGTTACCGGGCACGGTAAGGGCGCCGCCCATCACGACCACGCGGCCGATGGACATCATCGCCGCCGCATCGCGCTCCAGGGCGAGCGCCAGGTTGGAGAGCGGGCCAGTCGCTACGTAGACCAGATCGGGACCATAGGTGCGCGCGGCATCAATCAGATAATCGACCGCGGCGTTGCCGTCGGCCGAGGTCGCCCCCACCGGCTCGTAGGGCGACGCGGGCACGCTCGCGCCGCCGATGCCGTTCTTGCCGTGAATGAGCGCGGTGGACGCCGGCGGCGTATAGGGCTCAGTCGCCTGCAGAGGACGGTCGGCACCCAGGTACACCGGAACCTCGGGGCGACCCAGCAGATCGAGCACCGCCAGGCAGTTGTGCGCCGATTGCTCGACGCGCACGTTGCCAAAGCACGTGGTGATGCCCACGAGCTCCACCTCGGGGCTCGCGATGGCATAGGCCAGCGCCATCGCATCGTCCACACCCATATCCAGATCAAGGATCAGCTTCTTGATTGCCATTGTTCTACTCCGCTTCTCCGTCTTTATCGTTTAACCAAACCAATGTTCAACTTCGGCGCGCGTGGGAATCGATTGCTGAGCGCCCAGGCGCGACACCGTCACTGCCGAGGCGCGAGCACCCGCAGCCATGCACTCAAAGAGCGGCAAGCCCTCTAGGCGAGCCGCCGCCAACGCGCCGATAAACGTATCGCCGGCGGCCGTGGTATCGACTACCGTACTCGAAAGTGCCGGCATGCGCAGCAGCTCGCCGTCATCGCCGAGCGTAACCGACCCGGCTCCGCCCAACGTGATGACCGCAGCTCCGGCGCCCTTGTCGAGCAGCGCATTGAGCGCGGCGACGCAACTCGCATCATCCGTGGGCAGAATGCCCGTCAGCACCTGGCACTCGGTCTCGTTGGGGCAGACCAGGTCGACCGCGGACCAGGCCTCCGCAGGCACATCGCAGGCAGGCGCCGGATTAAAGACTGTATAGAACCCGAGCTCGTGAGCGCAAACAAGCGCCTCGGCCGTCGCTACAAGGTCGCATTCACCCTGGGCGATAAAGACGCTTCCGGCAGCCGGGGCAATCTTGCTGGCGTCACTATCGAGTTCATCGGCCATCAGACGCCTCAGCGCGCGGGCAACGTCCTCGCCCGCAAGCGCATGGTTGGCGCCCGGCGACAGCACGATGCGGTTGTCTCCCTCGCAGCGAATGATGGTCGCCGTTCCCGTCTCCACATCATCGCGATGCACTACAAAGTCACAGTCCACGCCGGCGTCTTGGAGCCCCGCCACGAGCGACGCGCCGAACGCGTCGCGACCGACCGCGCCGATCATGTGCGTGCAAGCGCCCATACGCGCGGCAGCTACGGCCTGATTGGCGCCCTTGCCGCCGGCGTTGGTGATAAACCCGCTGCCGCCGACGGTCTCGCCCGCACGCGGTATGCGCTCGCACGCCACCGAAAGGTCCATGTTCATGCTGCCGAACACCGCAACGATGCCGCGATCTGCCATGGAAACCTCCTCATCTGCGGGCCTTATGCCCACCGCCAGCCGTCGATCGTGCACTCTCGCACCCCCTATAACTTTAGTTCACTTTGATGTGGACGCGCGCTTGAGCTTGCGCCAGCAGCAAGCATTCACAGGAGCAGGCAGCTACAATGAAGGCGTGCTGATTATTCTCGTCATTGGATGATGTTTTATGGAACAACTCTCGCAATCGGGCTCGCGCGGTCGACGCCGCACGGGCAACGAGCCGGCGCCGCACGAACGCGTGAAGGGCGAACGCCGTGCCAACGAACCGCGACGCACCGTGAGCTCCCATCGTGCTTCTGCCAACAACGCGGGCCGCGCCAACACTCCCGCCGCGGAGCAGACGCCTGCTCGCCCCAAATCCCGCTACATCCCTGCCCTTGACGGCCTGCGTACGCTCGCCGTCGTCGCGGTGGTGCTCTATCACCTTAACCTCACGTGGGCGCAGGGCGGCCTGCTTGGCGTCACGATCTTCTTTGTGCTTTCGGGCTATCTGATCACGCGCTTGCTGCTCAACGAAGTCGCTAAGACCGGACGCATCGACCTTAAGAGCTTCTGGATTCGCCGCATCCGTCGCCTGGTCCCCGCCGTGGTAACCGTCGTGGTGGTGACCTGCGCGCTGTGCACCGTCTTCAACCACGTGATGCTCACCAAGATGCGCCCCGACATCTTGCCGTCGCTGCTGTTCTTTAACAACTGGTGGCAGATTGCTCAAAACGTCTCGTACTTCAATGCTCTGGGCGACCCCTCACCGCTCACGCACTTTTGGTCGCTTGCCATCGAGGAACAGTTCTACCTGATTTGGCCGCCACTGCTGTTTGCCATGGTATCCATGCATGTGAGCAAGCCCAACACGCGCCGCGTGGTTCTGGGCTTGGCTGCTGTCTCCGCCATCGCCATGATGGTGCTCTATAACCCTGCCGCCGACCCCAGCCGCGTGTACTACGGCACCGACACCCGCGTGTTCTCGCTGCTGCTGGGTGCCTGGATGGCCTTTATCCCCGATCGCGACCTGGCGCCGGTGCGTCTCGCTCGTCGTTTGGGGCTCAATCGCCTAGCTGGCGCCGCCAAGCACGGCAAGAACGCCGAGGGCAAGCCTGGCGAGAAGGCCGACGAAGCAGCCGAGACCGCCCCGGCACAGCCGAGCGCCCTCGTGCGTTTTTGGTCCTCGCCCGCATCCATCGATGTGTTGGGCGTCGTGGGTCTGGTTGGCCTTGCCGCCATGGTCGCGCTCACCAACGGCTACACCGCCTTCCAGTATCGCGGAGGCACGCTGCTGTGCTCGATCCTCACGCTCATGGTCATCGCGGCCTGCGTGCAGCCCCAGGGAATGGTTGCCCGCGCGCTGTCCGCCGAGCCGCTCGTGTGGGTTGGCAAGCGCTCGTACAGCATCTACCTGTGGCACTATCCGCTGCTGTTGCTCATGAACCCGGTCGCCAACATCAACGATACGCCGTGGTGGCAGTACATTTTGCAGGTGTTGTTGGTGGTCGCCGTGGCAGAGTGCTGCTATCGCTTTATCGAGACTCCGTTTAGGAAGGGCGCCTTTGAGCGCACCGTGTCCGAGTTCCGCGACGGCACCACCACGCCCGCTAACTGGGTACGCGCGCACGTCCCTGTCTGCGCAGCCTGCGCTGTCGTGTTGGTCGTTGCACTGGGCGGCCTGATCTTTGTGCCCGAGACGTCTGCGCTGAGCGGCGAGGGCGCCGAAGTTCTGAACAAGGAAGCCAAGAACACCGCGCCCACCGACCAGCAGGCGGCCGACGACACCGACAAGGACAACGACGGCTTCCCCGATGGCTCCTACGATCTGCTTATGATCGGCGACTCCGTGTCGCTGCGTGCCGTAGACACCTTTGACGGCGTGTTCCCGCACAGCCATATCGATGCCGAAAAGGGCCGCCAGTTTGATGCGGGGCGCGCGACATTTGAAGGCTATATCCAGCAGAACCTTGCCGGCAAGATCGTGGTCTTTGCCCTGGGCACCAACGGCTTGGTAACCGACGACCAGATCGACGCCATCATGGCCGATGCGGGAGATAAGCGTATGGTGGTGTTTGTGAACACGCGCAGCCCGCAGCCGTGGGTTGGCTCTACCAACCAGGCCATCGCCAACGCCGCTACGCGCTACAAGAACGTGCGCGTTATCGACTGGTACGGATACAGTGCCAACCGCAACGACCTGTTCGATGGCGATGGCACGCACCTATCGACCACTGGCGTGACTGAGTACCTCAACTTGATCCACGATGCCGTCAAGAAGGACCTGCCCGTACACCCCGAGGATCACGTCAACGATCCGCAGCCGGCAGCCGTCAAGTCTGCCACCGACGCACTCGTCAATGCGCTCGCTCTCAAGCCGCACAAGCTGGGCACCGACAAGTAACCTGCAGCGCAAACTTCCCACATCCGGAGGGGGTGTCTGCCACGGCAGACACCCCCTCCGGCAGTTAGGGACACTCCTGGCGCAGCCAATGAAGACCTCTACGGATGAATTCCAGGCCGCTCCGTCGCTCCAGACATCGTTTCCGCGCCTCGTGCCTGCCCCAAACAATCAAAACAAGCCCTTTTCGCCGCACCCTCAAAGGTCTGTGGGCAAAAAAGGGCAAATATGAGTACTGT
>CALDBJ010000034.1 GCA_937937835.1 uncultured Collinsella sp. | reverse complement strand
GGGGCTTAAGGGCTTTCTAAGGTTTGTGGTGCGGATGTGGCTCGCCTGTGTGGGGCGTGTGGATGGCTCGTTCCTAGCGCTGCGGCTCTGCGGCGCGCACCTGCTCGATGACCTTTTCCATCGTGGCGTCGATGCGGTCTTTTTTGAGCTCGCATTCCCAGATGGTTATGGGTGTCCAGCCCATTTGAGTGAGTGCTGCCACGGCAGCGCGGTCGCGCTCGACGTTGCGACGGAACTTTGCCTCCCAAAACTCAACGTTGCGCTTGGGCTGGCTAGGGTTGCACTTGGGGCAGCGGTGCCAAAAGCAGCCGTTGACGAAGATAGCGATCTTGCGGCCGGGAAAGGCGATGTCGGGCTTGCCAGGAACCTTCCATTCCAAGCGATAACCCGTAAGGCCCGCTGCGCGCAAGCGCTGGCGAACGAGCAGCTCGGGCTTGGTGTTTGCACGCTTGTTGCCCTTCATGGACTTTTTTATAGCGGCGCGACGGCGCACGAGTTCACGCTCGTCGGCGGAAAGGTCCGAGGTGTCGATGCCGTCGAGCAGACCTGGTTTGGGGCGCTTTTTGCTACGGCGCTTAGGTGCGCGCTTGGGCTTGGTGGCGGGCTCGTCGGTCGCGGTGGCCTCGGCGTCGTTGGCAACGCCGTTGGCCTCAAGCCGGTCTTCCTTCAACTCAATTAGGGCATCAATGAGTCCCTTGTCGGCGGGCATCCACTCAACGGTGGCAAGCGAGGTGCGCGGAATCCAGCGGATATCGAGCTGGCGGTCGTGCTTCTGGGGCTCGCCAGACTCTTTAGCCAGCGAGCAGTAGTAGCACTCCATGGAGAGATGAAAATCGGGGTAGTCGTACTCAACGGTATAGAAATCGCGCAGATTGGTGACTTTGACCTGCAACTCTTCCATAAGCTCGCGGCGTACGGCGTCCTCGGGCGACTCGCCGCGCATGAGCTTGCCACCGGGAAACTCCCAAAGTCCCTGCATGTCGCCGTAGCCGCGCTGCACGGCAAGCAGCTCATCAGATCCTTCCTTGCGAATGATCCCAGCGGCAACATGAACAGTCTTCAACAGGAGTCCTCTCTCAACATCAACACGTGGCAGGGTAGCTACGCGTACCTTACACAACGGTAAGGCAAGCGTAAGCCATATCGATGGTAGCCGACTCGTCTTCTTGCGACTATAGATGCCGTAGACTAATTGCAAGAAAGGACTCGGTATGCAAACCACGCACATGGCGACCCCGGTACTGGAGGTCGCTCATCTCGAAAAGGTATACGGAGCGCTGGGCAACGTGACCCGTGCGCTCAACGACGTCAGCTTTACCGTCAACCGCGGCGAATTCGTCGGCATCATGGGCGCTTCGGGCTCGGGCAAGTCGACGTTGCTCAACTGCGTGTCGACCATCGATAGCGCCACAAGTGGCACAATCCGCATCAACGGGCAGGACGTAACACGCATGAAGCAGGCTAAGCTTTCGCAGTTCCGCCGCGAGGAGCTTGGCTTTATCTTCCAGGACTCCAACCTGCTCGATACGCTCACGGCACGCGAGAACATCGCCCTGCCGCTCACCATTGCCCGCACAAACTCGGCAGAGATCTCGACCCGCGTGCAGGATGTGGCAGCGCGCCTGTCCATCAGTCAGATGCTCGACAAGTATCCCTACCAGATGTCCGGCGGGCAGCAGCAGCGCGTTGCCGCGGCTCGCGCACTCGTCACCGACCCCACCATGATCATGGCCGACGAGCCCACCGGCGCCCTCGATTCCAAGAGCGCTCGCCTGCTGCTCGAGAGCCTGGAGGCCCTTAACCGCCGCCTGCGAGCCACCGTACTCATGGTCACGCACGACAGCTTTGCCGCCAGCTACACGAGCCGTGTGCTGTTTATCCGCGACGGCAAGATCTTCACCGAGCTGCGCCGCGGCGACACCGACCGCCGAGAGTTCTTCGACCGCATTATGGAGGTCGTTGCCATGATGGGCGGTGAGGGCTCCGATGCTCTGTAAACTCGCTTGGGGTAACGTCCGCCGCGCCGGCCGCGACTACCTCGTCTACCTTTTGACGCTCACCCTGGGCGTCACGGTCTTCTATGCCTTTAACACCATCTCGATGCAGGTCGACATCGCCGGAATCGATGAAAAGGGCTTGGCGCAGGTAATGGGCAGCATGCTCGGCGACCTGACGTACTTTTTGGCCGGTGTCATGGCCTTTTTGATGGTGTATGCCAATAACTTCATCATGAAACGCCGCATGAAGGAGTTTGGCCTGTACCAGGTGCTCGGCATGGGGCGCGGGCGCGTCGCCACGATCATGGCGCTCGAGACCGTGATAGTATCGGTCGTGGCCTTTGTCGTCGGCATTGTGCTGGGTGTGGGACTCTCCCAGCTCATGACGTTCTTTACGGCCTCGCTTTTTAAGACACAGATCGCCAATTTACACTTCTTTTTCTCGGTGCATGCGTTCAATCTGACCCTTGCCTGCATGCTCGTAATGTTTGTGCTCACGCTACTGCTGAACCTTCGCGCCGTGCGTCGTACCAAACTCATCGAGCTTATGGGTGCCGAGCGTCGCAACGAGAGTATCAAGACACGCAACCCCTGGATCGCGATTGCCATCTTTGTCGTGGGCGTGGTGCTTGTGGGCATGGCCTATTACCGTCTGCTACGTGATGGGTTCCCGCTAACCGCGACGGACAGCAAGCTGCAAGAGGCCATGAACCAGTTTGGCATTACGACCGCTATGGTTACCGTGGGCACCTTTGCCCTGTTCTGGGGACTCTCGGGCATGCTCATCAAGCTGCTGCAGAGCCTGCGCAGCGTGTATTGGCGCGGCCTCAATATGTTTACCGTGCGCCAGCTTGCGGCCAAGGTCAACACGGTGTGCTTTTCGATGGGCGTCATCGCGATGCTCCTGTTTTTGGCCATCACCTCGGTGACGTGCGGTATGTCAATTGCCAACGTGATGAACGAAAACCTGGAGCGCTATAATCCGGCCGACATGTCGCAGACGTATGTCTATTACACGCCCGATACGCTCGACTTCTACAAAGAGTCTTTCAATCCGTCTGAGGCCGATCGCATGGTGTTGGCCGATAGTACGGTCGATTTGTACTCCGCATGGCACGGCGATCGTATCGATCACGATAACGTTGCAGACGGTATTAAGGGCAAGTCGGCGGACAACAACGACGAGACCGGCAAGAAGGTCGATATCTCCGATGTTGCCGGTGAGCATGTGCAGATCGATTCGTATCTGAGTTACCCGCTTGGCGGCTCGAATCCTTCGGTGACTCCAAGTGAGATGTGCAAGATCATGGGCGAAAAGCTTCCCAAGGCGTTCGGGGGTAGCAATGCCGATGCGATGGGTCTGTTTGTGACGCCGGCGAGCCAGTACAACAAACTGCGTCAGATGATGGGCGAGGAGCCGGTGCATATCGGTCACGACCAGTATCTGCTCACGTGTGATATGGGCGGCGAGCTGGTCGACATGTACACCAAGTATATGGCTGGCGGCCATACCCTCACCTTGGGCGGGCATGAGCTCAAGCCCGCAGCCGATAAGTCGGACAAAGATACGGCGGCCATCGCCAACTCGGCGATGGGCAGTAATCCGGGTACCGTCGTCGTTGCCGACGAACTGTTGTCCCAACTTAATCTGCAGCCGTATTCCAGTAGCCTGCTCGTTAACTACAAACAGGGGATGGATACGACCGAGGCAGACGAGAGCATTAAATACACTGTGCTCGACAATCTGCTCGTTGACGGCAAGGAGTCGGGGTCGTGGGGAACCTTCATCACACGCTCCGAGATGTACACGCAAGCAGCGCAAATGAACGGTCTTATTAGCTACCTAGCCATCTACATCGGCTTTGTATTGGTTGTTGCATGCGCGGCGATTCTGTCGATCCAGCAACTCTCCAACGTGGCCGACGGCAGCCGCAGCTATCGTGTGCTGGCACAGATCGGCTGCGACGACCGCCAGATTCGCCATTCGGTGATGGCGCAGCAAGCGGTATTCTTCCTGTTCCCGTTGGCGGTGGGCTTGGCGCACTCCTTTGTGGCACTTAAGGTGATCATCGAGATGGTGAGCATATTCGGAAATATGAGCATCGGCGGCACCGTGGGCCTCACCTGCGCGATCTTCCTGGCAGCCTACGGCGGCTATTTCCTGGTGACCTACCTCATGAGCACCGGCATGGTACAAGCCGCCATAGCCACCCGCTACAGCGAGTAACAAGCGGGCAAAACCGTCGCAAAATTAGAGGCGTATGACCGCCGCGAAGGGACCAGGGGCCCTTTCGCGGCGGTTTTTGCCAATCTGGTGCGTCTCAGATACAAGTGAGTAGACTTTTTTGAACCTGCCGAGTACATCGCGACAAATGATCTATAAAACTGACGCTCCTATAAGTTGTCAAGAGGCAGTTTGCGGGAGCGCTCCCTGCAATTCGC
>CALDBJ010000033.1 GCA_937937835.1 uncultured Collinsella sp. | reverse complement strand
GCTGCGGGAACGGCCTGTCCGCCTAATGTGTTCGGCTGAGATCGGAAATCAACCGCCGCCATCAGGCACGCCCCAGCGGATTTGGCGCAATGGGGTCAAGTTAGTATGCACCAATCTATTGACAATCACGAAACCGCCGATGTCATGGCAGCAGCAGCGAGCGGCGGCCAGAGCGAACAAATTGACATGAAAAGAGGGTGGCATAGACCTTTTGGTCATGCCGCCCTCTTTGAATGACAAGTTGTCGCCCTGGCCGCCGCGCAGTGTCGACTAAGTTAGAGGCCGAGCATCGGCTCCAGGACAAAGAAGTACGCGAGCACCACGATGCCCAGGATGATGCGGTAAACACCGAAGCACTTAAAGTCGTGACGGCGGACGAAGCCCATGAGCCACTTGATGGCGATGAGCGAAACCACAAAGGCCACAACACAGCCCACGCCCAAGATTGCGACCTCGTTGGCGCCGAACGTACCGCCCTTGATGAAGTACTTGACCAGTTTGAGCGCACTCGCGCCAAACATGACAGGGATGGCCAGGAAGAACGTAAACTTGGACGCCACCGAACGCGTGCAGCCCAAAAGCAGGCCACCGATGATGGTAGAACCGGAACGAGACGTACCAGGCACCAGCGAAAGCACCTGGAAGCAGCCGATACCCAGCGCAGTCTTCCAACTCAGGTCCTCGAGCGTGGCGATGGAGCCAAAGTCCAGGCTATCGTCATCGCCCTCATCCTCAGCGGTAGCCGCGGCGGGCGCCGCAAAGTGCGCACCGGCGGGACGTCCGCCCGCTGCCACAGCACGCGAACCAAACGAACCGGCAACGGCCATTTCCTCGCGCTTGCTCGCGCGCCAGTTCTCAATCACGATAAACAGTACGCCGTACACAATGAGCGCCAGCGCCACGACGGGAGCATTGTAGAAATGCTCCTCCATCCAGTCGTTGAGCGGCAGACCGATCGCCGCGGCGGGAATGCAGCCGAGCACAATCTTGCCCCACAGCACCCAGGTGTCGCGACGGCCCTCCTTGCCCTTGCTGGGCGAGAACGGGTTGAGCTCATGGAAGAACAGGACGCAGACGGCCAAAATGGCGCCAAGCTGAATCACGACCAGGAACATATTCCAGAACGTCTCGCTCACGTTCATCTTGACGAACTCGTCCACCAAGATCATGTGACCGGTCGACGAAACGGGCAGCCATTCGGTGATGCCCTCGACCAGGCCCATGAAGGCAGATTTTAGAAGCTCGATGATATCCAAAGGGACCCCCTCGTTAGACACCCGCCGATATTGTTCTGCGGACGGTGCGGGCGATGTCCCATTATCAACCGTTGGCGGCGCGCCTGCGCCTACCCTTACCAAAAAACTCGCCCGTTCACAGAATTGCGAGCGGTCAAACCGAAATCCTTGGGTATAACTGCAACAAGATAAAGTGTCCGGCGGCCAACGCGCCCGCGCCCGCCCGACGCACGAGCCCCGCGCCCGTGCGATAGACCAAGGAGGAAACCATGAACGAGGGCTACACCAAGGTATTTGTTTCACTCGACGGTACTGAGCAGCAGGATTTTGTGCTCGCACGCGCCATCAAGGTCGCCGCGAACAACGGCGCTAAGCTGATCATCGGCCACGTTATCGACTCCACCGCGCTCGAGAGCGCCGGTTCCTATCCGGTCGACCTGGTCAACGGCTTGGAGGAGGCCTTTAACAACTCCATCGCCAAGCAGCTCGAGGAGGCCAAAGCCAATCCCGACATTCCCGAGGTCGAGGTCATGATTCGCACCGGCCGCATTCGTGAGACGCTCAAGGATGAGATGCTCGACGTGGTCAAGCCCGATCTGGTGCTCTGCGGCGCCCGCGGCCTGTCCTCGATCAAGTATGCGCTCCTGGGTTCGATTTCGACGTTCCTGCTGCGCAACACCGACTGCGACATCTTGGTCGTGAAGTAGGTTCCTTCCCGCCGGCGCAAGGCCTGCGGGGTTATCACGCCGACGTCCTCGCCGCTTCGCGGCTGCGGGATGTCGGCTTAGATAACCCCTCCCGGCCTTGCGCCTTCGTCACCGTACTTCAGCGAGTTGGCTGATAAAAGATGGCGTGCCGCCCCATTTGGGGCGGCACGTTTTGTTTGAAGCGGCACGTTTTTGTTATGGGAGATTCATTTGAGCCCCATAGTTGTGTTCACGTTCAGGAACATGGCGCCAATTGCCTTAGCTAAGTTCACGTTCGGGAACATAGCCGCCCGCACCGCAAGACGGCCCGCCTACTCGAAATATTGGAACTTGTTGGTTGAGAAGGCAAACGTGACGACAAAGCCTTCGCCGGGCTCCGATGCTGCGGTGACGTCGATGCCCATCTTGGAGCACAGGCGCGCCACCAGGTAGAGGCCAATACCCGTTGCGCGCTTGGTGGTGCGGCCGTTGTCGCCGGTAAAGCCCTTCTCGAACACGCGCGGCAGGTCTGCCGCACACACGCCGCAGCCGTTGTCCGCGACAGTAAGCTCGATGCGCTCGCTCGCCAGGCCCTCGTCCAGCAACGCACCCGAAAACACAATCTTTGCGCCGTCCTCGCGCGCATATTTAATGCTGTTCTGAATGAGCTGGCCCAGAATAAACTCGAGCCACTTCTCGTCGGTAAAGACCTCGAAGTCGAGGTTCTCGCACACCGGGGCCACATGCGCCGCGATGAGCTCGCGGGCGTTGGCTTTAATCGCACCCGTCACCAAGGTCTTAAGGTCCCAGCGACGAATCAGGTAGTCGCGCTCCACGACTTCCGAGCGTGCGTAGTACAGCGCCTGGTCGATATAGCGCTCCACGCGAGCCAACTCACGGCCCAGGTCATCCACGCGCGACAGATCGTCTTCGCTGCCGTCCAGGTTTTCCAAAATTAGATGGGCTGCCGCCAGGGGCAGCTTGGCCTCGTGGACCCAGCTCTCGATATAGTCGCGATAATCATCGGTCTGGCGCCGGCCTTCGGCAACCTCGTCGCAGGCAGCTTTGCCCACCCGGCGCAAGACCTCGTACTCAAGCTCGCCCTCGGCATAGGTCGGGCATTGCACCATCTCCTGCACCCATGCGGGACTCTCGAGTTCCTCTGCCGCGCGCTCCAACTGACGCAGAAAACGGCGACGGCGAGCGTACTCGATCACGATGCCGAGCATACCGAAAATAAAGGACACGCCAACCGCCACGACCACGATAGAAACGGGTGCGCCGGCGACCGACAGCACAAAGCAGCTCAGCAGCACGCCGCAGGTCCACACGGCGACGGGAAGCAGCGCATCTTTAAAGAACTTGCCAAACGACATAGCCGGCCCCTAGACCGAATAGCCTTGGCCGCGGTGCGTCGTCAAATACCCCTTGATGCCGATTTTTTCGAGCGTGGTGCGCAGGCGGTTGATGTTGACGGTAAGCGTGTTGTCGTCCACGAAGGCGTCGGAGTCCCACAGGTCCTGCATGATGGCCGGACGCGAGACGATCTTGCCCGCGCGACCCAAGAGCAGCGAAAGGATACGCAGCTCGTTTTTGGTGAGCTCGGTACTGTCGCCGGTTGCCGTATTGGTGACCATGGAGCGGGCGAGGTCGAGCTCCAGTCCCTTGTGGACGAGCGTGCTGCGCTCGCCCGCCGCCGCGGTGCGACGCAGCAAGGCATTGATGCGCGCCACGAGCACACGGGCGCTGTAGGGCTTGGGAACAAAGTCGTCCGCGCCGAGCGTCATGGCCATGACCTCGTCGATCTCGGTCGCGCGCGACGTAAGGACGATGATGGGAACCTCGGATTCGCGGCGAACCTCGTGGCAGATATGCTGGCCGTCCTTGACGGGAAGCGTGAGGTCGAGCAGCACTAGGTCGGGCGCGGCGGCGAGAATATCGCGCGAGACATGCTCAAACGATTCGCATGTCTCAACCTCAAAACCGGCGCGGGCAAGGATGTCGACAAGCTCACGACGAATGGGCTCGTCGTCCTCAACGACATAGATCAGCGCCATGGATTCCACTCCCCTCTTGGTTGTCTTGCCACCATTATGGCTGCGGAGCCGCAGGTATGCGCCTCGCGCGTCACCAAGGTGACAGAACTGTTCGCGAGCGGCAGGGGCTTGCCCCTCGCTCGCAACGGGCACGGGAATTAAATGAGTTTTTAATCCCGTCCCAGAAACATCATTTAGCGGCGGGCGCGAAGCTTTTCGTAGCCGTCGGCAAAGAAGGCGACCGTGGCGGCGTCGGCCTCCGCGGCGTCCGTCTCGGTTGCGGGGACCACGCCGTGCTCGTCGCTCACCAGGAACAGCGCGCCCTTAAGCTGCGCGGGAATGTCCACGCACGTGACCGGGATGCCCTTGGTCTGGGCCAGCTGCTCGATGAGCGTCGCCGTGCCACACAGGCACTCGTCCGCCGGCGCCACAAAGGCGAGCTCGCCGTTGTTGACGGCGGCGAGCAGCTCGGGCGCCACGCCGGTCTCGTCGGCTTCGGAGCGAGCCTCGGCAGAACGGGCACGCAGCGCCTTGGCCGACGTGTCGGCCAGCGGCTCGTACTCCCCCACCGTCATGGCGGCATTGCCGTTAACGTCGATCACCAGCATGAGCACGCCGTCGCGTGCGGTGTAGTCGCCCTCGGCAAGTGACCACTCAACGTGCTGCTTGGCCCAACTGAGCATGTTATGGGTAAGTGGCTCGCCCTGCACCAGACGCTCGGACAGCGCGCGGATGTGACGGTTGAGCATGGGCACCTTTTTGTTGGACATACGCCAACGGCAGATGAGCGCGGGCTTGTCGAGCGTGAACTTCTCGACCGCCTCCTGATTGGCGCAAAAGTCCTCGTACGCACGCTGATCCTCGGCATTGCCAAACAGCTCGGCATCATCAATCTGGGGCATGGTTGTACCTTTCGTGTTAGTCATTCCGTCCTCTTATACCAAAAAGACGGCCCTCCAAACGGAGCAGCCGTCTTTTGCAGAGATTATTTTAGAAGCGAGGCAAGTCCAAGGGACGAGATAACATCCCATCCTTCCCAGTCAACCTAACAGGTCGGCGAGGGTTGCCCAGATGCCGCAGATTGCCGTGAAAGAGGAGCGACGCGTACTTGGGTACGCGAGCGACGAATGAACGGCAAGGTGCGGTGGCTGGGCAAGCCGCAGCGCCACCTCCCTACTTAGTGGCGGAAGTGGCGGGCGCCCGTAAAGACCATAGCAATACCATGCTCGTTGCAGGCCTGGACGCTCTCGTCGTCGCGCTTGGAGCCGCCGGGCTGGATGATGCAGGTCACGCCGTGTGCAGCAAGCACGTCGACGTTGTCGCGGAACGGGAAGAATGCGTCGCTTGCGCAGGCAAAGCCGCCCTTCTCCACACCCTCGCGCTCGCAGAAGTCCTCGGCGCGCTCGCAGGCAAGCAGCGCAGAGTCAACGCGATTGGGCTGACCCGGGCCCATGCCAATGCCGGCCTTGCCCTTGGAGACCAGGATGGCGTTGGACTTGACGCCCTTGCAGACCTTCCAGGCAAACTCGAGCTCGGCCATCTCGGCGTCGGTGGGCTTGCGGTCGGTGGGGAACGTAAAGGTCGCGGGATCCTCGGTCACGTGGTCGACTTCCTGCACCAGCATGCCGCCGTCGATAGAGCGCAGCTCCACCTGGGCGCCGTGGTCCACGCCGCCGGTCGCCAACACGCGCAGGTTGGGGCGCTTGGCCATGCGCTCGAGCGCCTCGGCAGTGTAGCTCGGGGCGATGATGACCTCGACAAACTGCTTGTTCTGATCGGCGAAGTGCTCAACCAGCTCATAGGGAACCTCGCGGTTGCAGGCGATGATGCCGCCGAAAGCGCTCTTGGGATCGCAGGCGAAGGCGCGGTCGTAGGCAGCCGTAATATCCTCGGCAACGGCGGAACCGCAGGGGTTCTGGTGCTTGAGGATCACGCAGGCGGGCTCGTCGAACTCGCGGACCAGGTTCCAAGCGGCGTCGGCATCCAGATAGTTGTTGTAGCTGAGCGGCTTGCCCTGGATCTGCTCGGAGCCCACGAGCGGGAACTGCGAGCTCGCGGTGTTCTCGCAGCCCTCGGCAAAGCGATAGACCGTGGCCTTCTGCTGCGGGTTCTCGCCATAGCGCAGGTCGTCGACCTTCTCCAGCGAGATCTCGAGCTTGGCAGAGGTATCCGCCACGTCGCTTGCCTGGGCGGCGAGCCAACGGGAGATAGCCGTGTCGTAGGCGGCGGTGGTCTGGTAGACCTTCACCTGCAGGCGACGACGGGTGGAAAGCGTGGTGCAGCCACCGGTCTCGTGCATCTCGGCCAGGACGGCGTCATAGTCGGCCGGGTCGGAAATGACGGTAACGCTCGCGGCGTTCTTAGCGGCAGAGCGCAGCATGGAGGGGCCACCGATGTCGATGTGCTCGATGGCATCCGCGAAGGTGACCTCGGGGTTGGCGACGGTCTTCTCGAACTCGTACAGGTTGACGACCACCAGGTCGATCAGCTTAATGCCGTGCTGAGCGGCCTCCTGCATGTGCTGCTCGGAATCGCGACGGGCAAGCAGCGCGCCGTGAACCTTGGGATGCAGCGTCTTGACGCGGCCGTCCATCATCTCGGGATAGCCCGTGAACTCCTCGATGGGGGTTACGGGAACGCCCGCGTCCTCGATGGCACGAGCCGTGCCGCCCGTAGAGATGATCTCGACGCCAAAGTCGTCAACCAGCGTCCGTGCGAAATCGACGACGCCCGTCTTATCGGTAACCGAGATCAACGCGCGTGCGATCTTCACATCAGATCCCATGCAGTCCTCCTGTCCGGTACGCCGCCGTGCTCTGTGAGTCGGTGATACGTCGATCTGCAGCGCTCGCGCAGCGGCATTGAAAATACTGATTTAATGTAGCGCATCGAGCGCATCGATGCACCCCGCAACGGGCGCATGTGCAGAAAAAGTTTGCGAGCGGAGGGGATGGGCATGGCACCGGGCACGGTGAGTTCATGGAACACAGGGGCACCATAATTAGATGCCAATGGCGTGGTAGAACTGTGCTCGATATGCATCCGCAATAGAAAGAGGCACCATGGTCTCGCGGGTTCTCTACCGACCGTTTGATACCGAAGATTTCGACGCCATCGCGCTGATCCTGCAGCAGCTTTGGCACAACAACTCGGATAACGATGAGTACAACCGCCTCGAAGCCGCATGCGATCTTGCCTACTGCCTTTCGTCATCGACGTTTTCGCAGGTTGCCGTAATCGACGGTCAGGCGCGCGGCATTGCGCTTGCACGCGCAGGACAGAGCTCCGGCGTCACTATCAACGAACATTGGATGGATACTGAGCGTGCACTGCTGTCGCAAATGCGCGAGCTGGAGCCCGATGCCTGCGCCGAATATCTCTCGTTTGTGCGCGCAACCATCCGAACCAACAACCGCCTGCTCGAGAGCAGCCCGCTGCCGCACGACAACGAGGTCACGCTGCTTGCCGTGGATCGCGATGTCCACGGCCTGGGCGTTGGCACGGTTCTGCTCGACGCCGCAATCTCGCATCTGTCCTCGCGCGGGGCGACCAGCGCACACCTGTACACCGATTCCAACTGCTCGTGGAAGTTCTACGAGTTGCACGGCTTTAAGCGCACGGCCACGCACCGCGCCAACCGCGAGGAACGCCGCCACGCCATGCCGCGCGAAAGCTTCCTCTACGAGCTGGACCTAACCGTCTAGGCCCAGCAGCCATACCTAGTCGTTGGGGACATTCTTAAATGACTAGTCGCTGGGGACGGTCTTCGTAAGTAGCGCATAAAAAGGGGATGGGCTTTCCCCGACGGCTGTCGAGAAAAGCCCATCCCATAGCTTACGACCGTTAGAACGTTCCGCCGCCGCCTCCGCCGACGCCACCACCGCCGCCGCCCGAGAAGCCGCCGCCTCCGCCGCCGCCCGAGCTATCGGAACTCGAAGCCAGCTCACGGATGCTCTCGTGATACACATCGTTAAACGAATCGAGCGGCGAATCGATGCCGTAATGATGGTAGTACCACCAGTAGCAGGGGTAATTGTCGTAGAAACCGTCGGCCTCGCGCACCTCGGGAGGCACCGCCTCGGCAAGCTGACGCAGGACTTCCTTCGAAACGCCCAGCGCCACACCCATCACCAGCAGCTTGTTCCACAGCACCAAATCGCCCGGGACGGCTTCCTTTAGGCGCGTGAAGTCCTCGAGCCAATGCTTGAGCGCCTTGCAGCGGGCCGCTACCTCGGCACCTTCCGGCGTAAAGCGGCGGAACGTAAGGCCCACGCCAATACCCACCAGCACAATCGGCACCGAGATAACCGCGGCGATAATGTTCGCCTGTGCGCCGTCGGTAAAGAAAATGGATCCCATGGGAACAAAGGCGATCAGAATACCAAGAACCAGGCAGAACACCATTGCGACAATGCCGTCCGAGGCAACGTACTCGCTATCGGCCAACTTGCCCTTAACGGTGTTCTGATAGTCCTCGAGCTTGTCGCCCACGGGCGTAGCGTGCTGCTTGACGTAGTGCTGCAGCTCGTCAAACGTGCGCGAGCGATCGCCGTTCTCGTCGGGCTTAGCACCGGCAAAGAAGACCTTGAGCACCATGTGGTCAATGCCCTTGGCCAACTTCCAGCCTGCATCACTCACCGTCACGCGATACGTCTGCTCTTCTTTTTCACGCCCCAGCAGGCCCTTCTTAGCCTTAGTCACGGTCGCCTGCTCCAGCTTGATCACACGGTCGTCAGTGAGCTTCATGAGCGTGGCGATATATGCCTGATCGGGTACCTCGTTCCAGCTCATGAGGGCCGAAAGCACGGCGGGATGGTCGGCCGAAGGCACATCGCGGAAATATTCGTCCTGGAAAAGCGGCTTGGGCTTGCGGCGGCGCAGCTTGAGCATAACGATTGTGCCGGTAAAGGCCACCGCCGCGACAACACTTAGCACGGCAAGCGCATTGGCAATCATGCGAGCGTGAGCGCGGCGGGCGTTAGCTTCGTCGGCCCATGCCTTCTCCTCGCTCAGGATCGTTGACATGCGCTCCTCGCTCGAGGCGGAAAGCCATGGCACCCAGTCGCTGGGGAAGGCGATGCGTGCCTCGGCGAATTCGCCCTGATGCACGCAGGGAATGGTATAGGTGACCATGGGCTCGTCCGCATCGAGCGACACGTCGCCCGTCAGCGGACCGTGGCCCCATGCGCGGAAGTTATCGCCCTTGACGGCCGCCGTCCCGGCAGCGGCATTTGCGAAGTACACTTCCATCTCGACATCGTCGGAATCCGCGGACCAGCCGTCACCTACAAATTTCCAGTAGAGCTCAGCGGTATCGGCCCAGTTCATGACCGCACCGGTCATGGTGTAGCTCACGTAATAGATCACGCTATCGCCGCTCTCGTGGGGGCTGAAAACCTTGATCTTTACGCCGCCGTCGGACTGCTCAACCGTATAGACGCCGCTGTCGCCTTTGTTTGCATAGTCGACCCTGTTAAACGCGGCATCGTCTTCCTCGACGCTCAGCACGTCGACACCCGCCGCGCCGCCCTGCTGGTTGGTGCCCGCATCGATCTCCCAAAACACGCCGTTGACGTCGTCATCGAAATCGAACTGGCGTCCCTCGACAACGGTCAACGAGCCATCGGCCTCGACCGTGGCGCCGATGTAGGTTTGGCTCATGGAGTAGCCGTCGGCGTGCGCGGCGGCAGGCAGCAGCAACAACGCAAGCGCGACGAGCGCGCAGACGGAAGCAAATCGCGCGAATAGGCGGCGCTGCCGACAGGTCTTGGCAACGGGGGCGTTCATAGGCACATCCTTTGTCTGTGATACCAACAGCGCCATTGTCCCACGTTTACGGGCACACATGACGAATATCTAGGCGACCGGAGCGCCAAATGGGACAAAAGTCCCACCCGAGCCTGGCACTTAGGGACGTTCCTTATCTGCCGGCAGTTTGGGACACTCCTTGGCATGGCCTGCACCAACGATAGATACCACTTCACAGCTCCGTCACAGGTGTAGCGGCTTTGTGTGGGCGCGGCATGCGCTGATTGAGCCGCCAGCCGAGGGGCATAAAGCAGTTGAGCGAAAACGGTTTGCCCCTTTGCCGTTCGCTCGAGGATCATGTCCCCCTTTTCCGCGGAAACCCCGGCAGTTGCGAAGAGCTGCCGGGGTTTCTGTCGTTTGTGAGGCTGAGTCAGTGCGCGGCGATCGAGACGTTGAGCCGCAAACCCGCCGTGCGCAATGCGCAGCGCCGCCAACTTGCGAGCCACGGCAACGCCTTCCCTACCGTGTCCCGCGCTATACTCGTCCGCATGGATATCAACGCACGCAACATAGCAGCGCCCGCCGCGGACGCACCAGCAACGGCAGCGCCCACCCCCGTCGTGGGCCGCTTTGCCCCGTCGCCCTCGGGCCGCATGCACCTGGGCAACGTGTTCAGCTGCCTGTGCTCGTGGCTTTCGGCCCGCAGCCAGGGCGGCAGCATCGTGCTGCGCATCGAGGACCTGGACGATCGCTGCAAGCGCCCGGAACTTGCCGCTCAACTGATTGACGATCTGACCTGGCTGGGGCTCGAGTGGGACGAAGGCCCCTACTACCAGCACGATCGCCTGGATCTGTACGAGGACGCCCTGCACCAGCTGCAGGACGCCGGCCTCACCTATCCCTGTTTTTGCACGCGTGCCGAACTCCACGCCGCGAGCGCGCCGCACGCCAGCGACGGCACGCCCATCTACCGCGGCGCCTGCAGAGGTCTTTCTGCTGATGAAATCACCCGCCGCAGTGCCCTGCGTGCTCCGGCCACGCGCCTGCGCGTGCCCACCGTCGACGACCTCGCCAGCGACGTGATCGAATTCGTGGACCGCACGTACGGAGCCCAATGCGAAGCACTTGCCACCGAGTGCGGTGACTTTTTGGTGCGCCGCAGCGACGGCGTTTTTGCCTACCAGCTAGCCGTGGTGGTCGACGACGCTGCCATGGGCGTCACCGAGGTCGTGCGCGGATGCGATCTGCTGGGCTCCACGCCGCGCCAAATCTACCTGCAGCATTTGCTGGAACTTCCCACGCCGCACTACGCGCACATTCCGCTGCTCATGTCGCCGGATGGCCGCCGCCTTTCCAAGCGCGACCGCGACCTGGACCTGGGCGAGCTCCGCACCCGCTTTGGCGCGCCCGAGGCACTACTGGGCTGGCTCGCCGGGCAAACAGGCATCGCGCCGGACGCCACACCGCGCTCTGCCGAGCAGCTGGTCGAGCACTTTAGCTGGGATGTTATCCGCACGCATCGGGAAAACATCACTGTAACGGTCGAGTAGCCAGCCACCCCGCCCCTACGCGACATCCCAGGGCTGGAGTTCGTCGCCCAGGCGGACAATACAGTCGTAGAGCACGGTGTGGCACTCGGCTGGGTTGGCGTCACGATGAAAATGCCCGTAGTACCAGCGCTTGTAGTCCAGGTGGTCCTCCAGCTCGTCGAAAAACGTGGTGAGTCGATCGACATCGGGATAATTCCAGCCAGGTGCCGGGTAAAGCGTGGGCGAAAGCATGCGCGTGGAGCAGGTATGGGTGATCGCATAGTCGACCTTCCAACCCACGCTGTCGAGCTTTGCCCGCGCCTCCTCAAAGTTGCGCTCGTCCGGCAGCTCCTGCGGCCACCAGCTGGAATACGGAATGCGGTATTCCTTATCCACGCTCGTGGCGCCGCCCATGGTAAAGATCGTTGAGCCGTCGAGCTCAAAAACCTCACCGCGCGTCAGGCGTCGGATGGGCGAGGTGTCCGACAGACGCTGCGTCAGGCCGCCGTGCCACAGCTCCATGGGGCGCTCCGACCAGTGATCGAAACGCTCGTGGTTGCCGTCGACAAACAGCACGGTATAGGGGCGCGACTCCAGCCAGGCGATGTCGGCACATTCCTCGGCAGAGAAATCCCACGGAAAGCCAAAGTCGCCCGCGATGATGAGATAGTCGTCACTTGTCAGACCATCCCCAAGATCCCAGTCGCGAAGCTTTTGCATGTCGACGCCGCCGTGAATATCGCCCGTCACATAGACCGTCATCGGATCACCACTTCCCTGTAAGTCGCTAGCCCACATTCTGCACGATCACTAAGTCAACCGTTCCAGCCCTTCCATCCTTTGGGACCTACCCCTCGCTCTTCCATCCAAACGGGTCAAACACCCAAAAGATCAGATCGAGCACGCCGCCGGTCATCGTGGCGCCGGCAAGAGCCATGCAAACATGCAGAAAGCTGGCACTTCGGAGCACGTCGAACGGCCCCAGAACAGCCAGCAGCGCGACCGCTGCGCCGGCTACGCACAGCGCGAGGCACGGCCCCGCGTCCTTTACGCACTTCTTTGCGAGATGCTTTGCGTTGTCACTCATCGGTATCGAACTCCTTAGAGGGTCGTTGTTCAGACGCATGCCGCCGCGGCAGAGCGGGGCGGCAGGGTAAGTGTCACATGCTGTGCGGACATCAATGGAGAAACCGCCTGCTCGACCAACCTTTGACGCCGTTTTGCACCGGCACCACATCCCCCGCTATCGAGGTCTAATACTTTTCCCACCGCTACCCAAAAACTCATCCAACGTTAATCTTGGCTCAAGAATCGCTTAATCTATAACCTGCACTATAGAGTTCGACCAAGGGCGGGGCGGCGCCGCGCAACGCAGGCCGCCGAACGCAACGCTCGCGCCCGGGCAGATCGCCCGGCGTCGCGCCCATCGAACGAAAGGACAGGTCATGGACGACCTCGAAAAAGTTGAAACCATCCGCACCAAGTGCAACGTGAGCTACACCGATGCCAAAGCCGCGCTCGACGCCGCCGACGGCAACGTTTTGGACGCCATCATTTGGCTCGAGTCGCAAGGCAAGACCCAGACCACGTCGGCGCACGCCGCCACCGAGTCCGCGCCGGTCGACGAACCCTCGGCCGAGATGGTCGCCGCGCAGGCCGCCTACGAGAAGTCGAGCGAAAAGACCGACTTCTCCAAGAAGATGGACAGCGTGTGGGAGTACCTCAAAAAGCTCTTCCGCCTGAGCCTGGACACCAAGTTTATCGCCACGCGCCGCGATGCAATCATCCTCAACATCCCCATCCTGATCCCCATCATCGCCCTGTTTGCCTGGGGCGCCACGATATGGCTGATGCTGATCGGCCTGTTCTTTGGCATGCGTTACCGCATCGATAGCGACGGCGACGTGCCCGGCAGCATCAACAACCTTATGAATCACGCCGCCGACGCCGCGGACGACATCAAGCAAAATCTCAACGACGACAAGTAATCGCAGACGGGGGCACGTATGGCACGAATCCTGATCGTAGAGGACGAGGAGAAAATCGCCCGCTTTGTGACGCTCGAGCTGGAGCACGAGGGCTACCAGGTGGAACACGCCGCCGATGGCCGCACCGCCGTGGACCTGGCGCTGGAGCGCAACTACGATCTTATTCTGCTCGATGTGCTGTTGCCGCAGCTCAACGGCATGGAGGTCCTGCGGCGCGTCCGCAAGCACAAGGATGTGCCGGTGATAATGGTCACCGCGCGCGATGCCGTGATGGACAAGGTGGCCGGGCTCGATGCCGGCGCCGACGATTACCTGACCAAGCCGTTTGCGATTGAGGAGCTGTTCGCACGGATCCGCGTGGCGTTGAAGCGCTCGGAGGCCGTGCGGGCGGCTTCGGGCGTTGGCGGCATCGGGACGGGCGCGGCAGGCGGCACGGGTGTCGGCGCCACTGCGATGCCCCCGGTCAGTGACTCGACCCAGGTTTCCGCCTCGCTCTCCCCCGCCACGCTCGCCGTGGGCTCGGTTGCGCTCGACCCCGACCGCCGCGAAGTCACGGTCGGCGGCTCGCCCATTGCGCTCACGGCCCGCGAGTTCGATGTCCTCGCCCTGCTTATGGCGCATGCCGAGACCGTGCTCACGCGCGAACGCATCGCGCACGAAGCGCTGGGCTACGAATACATGGGCGACACCAACAACGTCGACGTGCACATCGCGCATCTACGCGCCAAGATCGAGGACGCCGGCGGCGCCCGCATCATCCAGACCGTGCGCGGGGTGGGCTATGTCTGCCGCGCGTAACGCCGAGGCCAAGCGCGTCACCTCCATCGCCCGCGCCATCAACTGGAGCTATATGTGGCGCCGCCTGATGAGCTACGTTTGGCTCGACCTGCTGCTAGTAGTGATTGTGGCAGCGATCCTTGTCTATGGATACAACCAGACGCTGCCCAACGGCGCGTTTACCGCAGGATGGATCCCCAGCGCCACCGTTCGCGGCATGACGCTGACGCCCGCGCGCGGCTGGGACCTGACAACACTCACCTATACCGTCGAGCTTGCGCGTACCACCAAGACTTTCCCCCTCGCGCAGGACCTCGTCACGCTATGGCCTCTCTACCTTGTCGTTGTGGGTTGGCAGGTCATCAGCGTGCTCAACATGCTCGGCGGCGCCCGCCGCGTGCGCCGCACCATGGCGCCGCTCAACGATCTGGCCCTGCGCGTGGACGAACTCGGCCGCATGCAACTCGCCGGCGGCAAAATGGAAACACTGGAGCAGGCCATCGAGCGCGCAAGCGTCGACTCGCCGAGCGTCACCACCGGCGACGCCGACCTGGCAAGCATCGAGGTCGCACTCAACCGCCTGCTGCGCCAGATGCAAGAGGCCAAACTGCAGCAGATGCGCTTTGTCAACGACGCGAGCCACGAGCTGCGCACGCCCATCGCGGTGATTCAGGGCTACGTGAACATGCTCGACCGCTGGGGTAAGGACGACCCGGACGTGCTGGCGGAATCCATCGCGTCCCTTAAAGCCGAAAGCGAGCACATGCAAGAGCTTGTGGAGCAGCTGCTGTTTTTGGCACGCGGCGATGCCGGGCGCACGGTCCTGCGGCGTGCCGATACCAACCTGGCCGCACTGGTCGGCGAGGTATGCGAGGAATCGCAGATGATCGATGCCGCACACACGTATCGGCTGGCCTTTGACGCTGCGCTTGTCAGCGATTCGCGCTGCGACGCGCCCGTCGACGTGGCACTCGTGAAGCAGGCGCTACGCGTGATCGTGCAAAACGCCGCCAAGTACTCGGATGTGGGAACGACCGTCACATTTGGCATAACGCCGGATGCGGGCGCGGGCACAATCGACATAAGCGTTGAGGACGAGGGCATCGGCATGAACCAGGAATCCGCAGCTCACGCGTTTGAACGGTTCTACCGAGCCGACAACGCACGCGATGCCGGCGCGCAGGGCTCGGGCCTGGGGCTTGCCATTGCCAAGTGGATCGTCGATAGCCATGGCGGTGTCATTGGCGTGACCTCGGTCGAGGGCGTCGGCAGCCGCTTTACGATTCGCCTGCCGCGGTAGGAAGCCCCTCGGCATAAATAAAGGGATAGGGCCACGCGGCCCTATCCCTTTTTGCTAGCTATGGCAGCTTGTGCGCTATTCGCGGCACAGGTGCACGGCGAAACCGGCGAACTCGCGCTTAAAGTACACGAGCTTGGTACCACCGTCGGGCAGCAGCGCACGCGACTCTTCGTTGACCTCGAGCCCGCGCTCGGCAAACCACTTCTCAGCTGCATCGATGTCGTTAACGGCAAAGCCGATGTGGCCCTTGGTGCCACGACCGTTCCGCTTCATGACCTCGACCAGCGAATCGTTAAAGTACGAAACGGGGGTCTCGATAACGGGCAGGCCCATCATCGTCGAGAACAGCTCCGCGATCTCCAGGGCGTCTGCCGGGTCGGTGGCGTTAATGCCCACATGGGCAACGCGCATACCAAAGAGCTCTACCGGGTTGGCGTTCTGCTCACTCATGCAGTCAGCGCCTACTGGGCCATGACGTCGAGAACGGCCTTCTCGGCGGCAACGCGGTTCATGCCGGTCATGAAGGGCACGCCGCTCACGTACGGGCAGGTGAGGCCCTCGGGGGCAACGGTGGTGGCAATCAGCAGGTCGGCGCCCTCGTCGCAAGCGTCCTTGGCCTCGGAGATGGCGCACTGCACGATCTCATACTTGCCGGCATAACCGTTGGCGTCGAGCATGGTGGCGACCTTCTGGGCAACGAGCGTGGAAGTAGCAGCGCCAGCACCGCAAGCCAAAACGATCTTCTTCATAGGTAATGTCTCCCTTCATGGTTTACTTTAGGTAAGTGTACCGCAGCGAGCGATGGCACTCGGCCTCGATGAGCTTTTATGCCAGTTTGCTTGCGCGCTGCGTATAATACATCTAGTACGTGTTGTCATACCGCTCGCTTTATGAGCGACTAAGGACCCTAACATGCCCGATTCCCGCACCCTCTGGACCGCCGTCGTTATCATCTGCATCGCCGTGTCGGTGTTCTTTAGCGTCAAAAAACGCACCACGTTCAAGCGCCTGCAGCAGCTTATGGCTGCCAAGCAGTGGGACGAGTTCGATCGTTTGCTCGACGGCAAACTCACCAGCATGCTGTACCCGCGCTACAACCGCGACTACCTGCGTCTGAACTCCTATCTGCTGCGCGAGGACCACGAGCGCGCCAGCGAGATGTTCGACCTGCTGCTGGGACTCAATCTCCCCAAGATGCAGCGCGTCGACCTGGTGATTAAGGCCTTTAACTACTATGTTGGCCAGGAGGACCGCAAAAAGTCCAAGGAGCTTCTACACGAGATCAAGGGCTTTGAGGGCGGTCAGGCCGAGGCGGTCGCGCACGAGTGCCAGCTGATGTACGACACGATGATCCTCAAGCGCCACAACGACATTCCCGAGCTGGAGCGCATGCTCAAGGATGCCGGTGACGACAAGGTCAAGAGCTGCCGCCTGGAATACCTGCTGGCCCTGCAGTACAAGAACAAAGGCGACGAGGCAAAGTTCCAAGAGTTCCTTGAGAAGTCGGGCAAACACTCGATGGCCGTCAACGCGTAGCGGACGGCTTGTGCTAGACTTCTAGTCTCACGGGGGCGTGGCGGAATTGGCATACGCAGGAGACTTAAAATCTCTCGCCGCAAGGATTGTGGGTTCGAGTCCCACCGCCCCTACCATATGGAGCTTTCGAGCCCGTGTTCCTCAGGGATGCGGGCTCGCTTCTTTTAGATGCCGGTAGGACTCGAACCCGCGAGGGGGCGAGCGTTAAGCGGACGCGCAGCGTCCGAAGCGAGCCGGCGAGGGCGCCGACAGGCGGCCGAAGCCGGTGCGTATTTGCGCAGCAAATGCGCGGACGTCCCACCGCCCCTACCATATGGAGCTTTCGAGCCCGTGTCCCCAAGGGATGCGGGCTCGTTTCTTTTGAACGCCGGTGGGGCTCTAAGTTGCGGTGAAATAGTTCTTGTTTATGCTGTTTACCAGCCTATTTAGGAACTATTTCACCGCAACTTAGGTTGATACTCCCACATTTTTCGATGGAAAAACGTGGTTGTCTTACACATTTTTCGATGGAAAGACGTGGTTGTCTCGCACATTTTCCGATGGAAACGCCCAAATGGCCTTATACTAGCCGAGAGGGTTGGGAGGCAATATGCGGCGACAGCTTATGAGTGAACTTATCGCTTGGAAATCAAGGGCGAATCGCAAACCTCTCTTGCTTAAGGGAGCCCGCCAGACAGGAAAGACTTGGCTTCTTAACGAATTCGCAAGCCAGCAGTATCGAAACGTCATTCGTTTTGACTTTATGCTCGAGCCGAGCACACGCTCGCTGTTCGATGGGGACCTCGACCCCAAGCGCATCATCTCCCAGATAGAACTCCTACGTGGCCAAACCGTAACGCCGGAAGACACGCTCATCATCTTCGACGAAATCCAAGAGGCGCCACGCGGGATCACCGCGCTCAAGTACTTCAACGAACTTGCACCCGAATACCACATCGTGGCAGCCGGTTCCTATATGGGCCTCGCGCTCCGACGCGAAAACGAGTCATTTCCCGTTGGCAAAATCGACCAGCTCACCATGCGTCCCATGGGGTTTGCCGAGTTCGTTCGTGCCGTCGACGGCAACCCGCTCGCCGACGCCATCCTTGCCGCAGACATGAACCTTCTGGCAAACGTTGCCGAAAAGCTCGAGCACCTGCTTAAGGAATACCTTGTTGTCGGCGGTATGCCCGAAGTTGTCTCCGCTTTCGCCGAGACACGCGACTTCATCGAAGCCCGAAGGCTTCAGCAGCAAATCATCGAGGCTTACGAATCCGATTTTGGCAAACATGCACCCGCCCGCATCGTCGAGCGCATGAGGTTGGTTTGGAAATCCCTTCCCGGCCAGCTTGCAAAGGAGAACAAGAAGTTTGTCTATGGCGCCCTTCGCCCCGGAGCGCGCGCACGCGATTTCGAGGAAAGCCTCCAGTGGCTCACGGACTACGGAATCGTTCATAAGGTGCCACGTGTTTCCGCTCTAAAGGCGCCGCTCTCGAGCTACGAAGACCTCTCGGGCTTCAAACTGTTCTGCATCGACACCGGCATCCTCGGAGCGCTCTCCGGTCTCTCTCCGGCCATCGTTCTTAACGGATCCGCTGTTTTTACCGAGTTCAAAGGTTCGCTGACCGAACAATACGTCGCGCAGGAGCTTTTGCTCCAGGACAAAACTCCCGCGTATTGGTCCTCTACCTCTGGCAATGCCGAAACCGACTTTGCCATCGACCATGCGGGAACCGTGCTTCCGCTTGAGGTCAAGGCGGCAGAGAACCTTAAAGCGAAGAGTCTGAAAATAGCCTGCGAAAAATTCAAGCTCGAGCGTTGCGTGAGGAGCTCCCTGGCGGCATATAGAGACGAGGGCATGCTCGTCAATATTCCGCTTTGGGAGATTGGGCAAATCGACAAGCTGGCATAGGCGCTGTAGGGACGCCCCGCAAGGACTGTCCCCAGGTGCCGGCAGAAAAGGAACGTCCCCAGGTGCCGGCTGTTGAGTTGCGGTGGAATAGGGACTGTTTGGCGCCCGAAAGGGCGATTTTAGTCCGTATTTCACCGCAACTTATTGGAGGGTGCTGAGGCTCGGGGTCCAGGCGATGGTGGGAGTCGCGCCGTCGAGAACCTCGTTGATGGTGGCGGCCATGCCAGCAAGTAGGCTGTTCTCGCTTACGGTGAGCGTCTTGTAGCCACCGGCGCGCATGAGCTCGCGAATCACCACGGCGCCGGCCAGAATCACGCCCGCGCGCTTGGACTGCACGCCCGGCAGCGCGGCGATGCCCTCCACGTCCAGCGTGGACATACGCCCGATGGCAGCCGAGACCTGCTCCAGCGACAGCTCGCGTAGGTGTACAAAGCTCGAATCGTACGGCTCCAGCTCGTGAACCAGCGCCACGAGTGTGGTGACGGTGCCACCCACCGCGACCAGGCGCTCTGCACGCTCAAAATTGCTCGGCAGGCCCTCAAAATAGGCGGCGAACTGCTCGCTCGCCCAGTTGGCAGCGGCAGCAAGCTCGCCGTCCGCAGGCGGCAGCGCCGAGAAAAACCGCTCCGTCACACGGCGGCAGCCAATGTCCAGCGAGCGCGTCCCTTCTAGCGCAAAGACGCCACGCTCCGGCGCATAGACGCCCGTCGCGAGCTCCGTGGATCCGCCACCCGAATCGGCAACAATAATGCGTTCGCCGGCAAAGTCGTGTGCCACGCCAAAAAACGTCAGGCGTGCCTCGACCTCGCCCGGAATCACCTGTGGCTCAAGCCCCAGATCGCGCAGGCCGTCCAGCAGCAGCGCGGCATTGGACGCATCGCGCGCGGCGCTCGTGCACGTGGTGCAGATGCACGCGGCCCCAAAGGCACGTGCCTCGTCCACAAACATGCGACACGCAGCGAGCACGCGCTCGACCGCCGCCTCGCAAAAGCGGCCCGTCGCGTCCACGCCCTCGCCCAGGTCTGTAATCTCGGTATGCTTGGACGATTCCACGATCGCCCCGCCCTCGACCTGCGCCAGCACCAGTCGCGACGACACCGTTCCCAGGTCGATCGCTGCCACCTTATATCGTTTGCAATCTGCCATTGCGGGTTCCCCTCCGGGCGCTATTTGCCGTTGGACACGACCGTCTGGCCCTCGACACCGTTAAACCCAAACAGCATGTCGAGCGCCTGGATGTACCACGGGGCGTCCTTACCGACGTCTTCGATTTCCTTGGCAACTTCGCTGGCCTTCTTGGCGTTCGACGACTTCTTGCTCGAAGACGAATCCGAATCGTCGTCCAGGCCCTGCACTTCAATTCTCTTCTCGCCGGGCATCACCAGGCCCAAGTCCTCGGATGCCGCGTCCTTGATACCCTCCTCCGAGAGCAGCTTGTCGACGCTTTTTTGCAGCTCATCATTGTATTGCTGACGAATCTCGACCTGCTTGGCCAAGATATCGCTCGAGCGCTTTGCCACGTACAGATCGCGCACGGGGAAATACAGGCTCACGAGCACCAGGGCAACGACAATGCCGATGAATAGCCCCCGCTGAGGACCGTGGGTAAAGTCGTAAATCGCCTTGACCGCTGCGTTGTCGTTGGCGTAGTGCATAAAGTCCGAGCCGGAAAGACGACTTGAGGGACGGCGCGGCTTGTCGGACGCCTGGGTCGAAGGGCACGACGCATGCTTGGAACGCGATGGGCGCACCGGACTATCCGAGGAACTATTTGGCTGAGCATTGGGATGCGAAGTCGCCGGCGAACTATACCTGGAACGATCAGCGCCAGCATAACCAGACCCGCCAAGCTGCACCGAATGCGCACGGCGAGGTGACGGTTCGCGCGAACCGGCGGAATAGTACCTATTGTCGTAAATCTGATCCATGTGCGCCTTGTGCGGTTGAGGTTTGTTTGCGCTAAGTCCTTTAGTTATAGCACGAGCGCCCGCACCACCTTCGTCAGCCTTTGCTCGACATAAAAAAGGCGCTGAGCCATATGGCCCAGCGCCCATAGTGCTTTGCGGCATCCAGCCAAGGCGGGGCGGAACCGAGTCAACCCCGCCCCCCGCACACGCCGCTCGCCTAGCGAATGTTGTAGAACGCGGTCTTGCCGGCGTAGCGCGCGCTGCCCTCGAGCTCGTCCTCGATGCGGATGAGCTGGTTGTACTTGGCAATACGGTCGCTGCGGCACGGGGCACCCGACTTAATCTGGCCGGCGTTGACGCCCACGACCAGGTCGGCAATCGTGGAGTCCTCGGTCTCGCCAGAACGGTGGCTCACGATGCACGCATAGCCGGCCTCCTTGGCGGTCTCGATGGCCTCGAGCGACTCGGTGAGCGTGCCAATCTGGTTGACCTTGACCAGGATCGCGTTGGCGGCACCCAGCTCGATGCCCTTCTTGAGGCGCTCGGTGTTGGTGACGAACAGGTCGTCGCCCACCAGCTGCACCTTGTTGCCAATGCGACGGGTGAGCTCAACCCAGCCGTCCCAGTCCTCCTCGGCCATGCCGTCCTCGATGGAGATGATGGGATAGGTGTCGACGAGCTTCTCCCAGTAATCGACCATCTGGGTGCTCGTGTACTCCACGCCCTCGCCCTTGAGCTCGTACATGCCGGTCTCGACGTTGTAGAACTCGGTCGAGGCCGGATCCATGGCGTACATGAAGTCGACGCCGGGCTTAAAGCCGGCCTTCTCGACGGCCTTGGTAATGTACTCGAACGGCTCGGCATTGGTCTTAAGGTTGGGGGCAAAGCCGCCCTCGTCGCCCACGCCGCCGCCCAGGCCGGCCTCGTGCAGCACGCCCTTGAGAGTGTGGTAGACCTCGGCGCACCAACGCAGGCCCTCGGCAAAGCTCGGAGCACCCACGGGCATGATCATGAACTCCTGGAAGTCAACGTTATTGTCGGCATGCACGCCGCCGTTGAGGATGTTCATCATGGGCGTGGGCAGCAGATGAGCGTTGACGCCGCCCAGGTACTGGTACAGCGACAGGCCCGCCGACTCTGCCGCGGCGCGGGCGACGGCCAGCGACACGCCCAGGATAGCGTTGGCGCCGAGCTTGGTCTTGTTGGGGGTACCGTCCGCGGCGACCAACGCGGCATCGACAGCGCGCTGGTCGAAGGCATCGAGGCCCACGACGGCGTTAGCGCACTCGTTGTTGACGTGCTCGACGGCCTGCGAGACGCCCTTGCCCAGGTAGCGGCCCTTGTCGCCGTCGCGCAACTCGCATGCCTCAAAGGCGCCGGTCGAAGCGCCCGAAGGCACCATTGCGCGGCCAAAGCTGCCGTCCTCGAGCACGACCTCGACCTCGACGGTGGGATTGCCGCGGCTGTCGAGCACCTCGCGACCGTAGACATCCAAAATGTCACTCATGTTGTCTCCCTCTCACTTGGAAACGGGTTGAATGCTTGGCGACCGGCCGACCGTGCACCGTCGGTGCGCCTCTGTAAGTTAGCCATGTCGCACTTTTTGCATTATGCCCTAAGTTAGCCGAGGGATACACTTGTTTTTCGAAAAATTAGCGGGAACGATGAGGCATGTCAGCCCGTCGTCCCCGCAGTCTTACTCCTCTGCCTTTGCGGCATCCCAGAGATCATTGAGGCCGTGGGTCGAAAGCTCAGCCAGATCCACATGGGCGTTGGCCGCCATCTGCTCCATCGCAGCCCAGCGACGGCGGAACTTGGCCGTGCTCGCGCGCAGAGCGCTCTCGGCGTCGATTCCCTCCTTGCGCGCAACGTTGACCAAGGCAAAGAGCAGGTCGCCAAACTCCATCTCGCGCTCGGGCGAGCCGGGCTCCTCGGCCTCAAACTCGGCACGCTCCTCGGCGACCTCGTCCCACACGTCCTGGACCGTCTCCCACTCAAAGCCCACGGCAGCCGCCTTGCGCGACACCTTCTGAGCCTGCATCAGCGCAGGCAGATGTGTGGGCACGCCGTCGAGCAGGCCCTCGGGCGCAGCCTCGCCTGCTGCCACGGCCTTGTCCTTGGCGGCCTTCTCGGCAAGCTTGACCTCGTCCCAGATCTTGAGCACCTCGTCGGAGTTATCGGCATCCGCATCGCCAAACACATGCGGGTGGCGGCGGATGAGCTTGGCGTCGATATCGCGTGCCACATCGGCCAGCGTAAACTCACCGGCGTCCGCCGCAATCTGCGCATGCAGCACCACCTGCATGAGCACGTCGCCGAGCTCCTCGCGCAGATGTGCCACGTCGTCCGCCTCGATGCAGTCGAGCGCCTCGTAGGCCTCCTCGATCATGTTCTTGCCGATGCTCTGATGCGTCTGCTCGCGGTCCCACGGGCAGCCATCGGGCTGACGCAAACGCCAGATGGTCTGCACCAGATGCTGCAGCTCGGCCGACGCGTCGACCAGCGTGGACAGATCGCGCGAGCCCTCGGCATTTTGCTGAACCATGTGCTGCGCCATGGTTATTCCTCCTCCAGGATCACGTGACGGAACGCACCGCCCTCGTAGATGCCGTAGCTGTGCGTACCGTCCTTGGGAATGCTCAGGCTGCCGGGATTGAAGAGCCACAGGCCCGGGTGCGCCTCGCTCGCCTCGTTAACCTTGATGTGCGTGTGGCCGTAGACGAGCGCGGAGCCCTCGGGCAGCGCGGGCGCGTGGTCGACGCTGTTATGCATGCCGGCGCCAAAGACGTGGCCGTGCGTCAGGAACAGTTCGCGGCCGGTCTCGTCAAACAGGGTGGCGTAGTCGGCCATGACAGGGAAGTCGAGCACCATCTGGTCGACCTCGGCGTCGCAGTTGCCGCGCACCGCGATGATGCGGTCGGCCAGGGCGTTGAGCAGCGGAATCACACGCTTGGGGGCGTAGTCGCGCGGCAGGTCGTTGCGCGGGCCGTGGTAGAGCAGGTCGCCCAGCAGGACGATGCGGTCGGGCTGCTCGGATTCGATGGCGGCGCAGAGGCGCTCGGTCCAGTATGCCGAGCCGTGGATGTCGGAGGCGAGGAGGTATTTCATGGGGGATCCTTTCGGTGGGGTTGATGGGGCTGGGCGTGGCGTGCCACCGGCCGCGTTACTCAAATCGCAGCGCCGCGGCTTGTGCCGCCCGCATCACGCGCTGGAGTGGCACGTCGTGCTCGCGGGCAAGACGGGCGCAGTCCTCGTACTCGGGCGCCGCGCGCTCACTGCCGTCGGGCAGGGTGGCCACCTTGATGAACACCTCGCCCCATGGCGTCGTTACGTGCTCAAAGCGGCGTGGTAGGCAAACGCGCTCCATAACCTGGCGACGAATGCCGTTGGTCGTGGTTTCCAAGAAGATGATCGTCTGCAGGCACTCGATATCCTCGTAGGTGCAGATTACCTGCAGCTGCCAGCCGGGGCGGCCTTTCTTACAATAGAGGGGCAGCCAGTGCACCTCGCGCGCACCCGCCTCGCGCAGGCGGTCGGCGGCGTAGGCGAGTACCTCAGGCGACGCGTCGTCGATGTCGCATTCCAGCTTGACGATGGTTTCGGGCGCATCGGTCTCGCGGGACAGCGGGGATGTGCTATCGCATGGCATACGGTCCGGCTCCTTTCCGCGCGGGCTCGTTTTGTTCATCCAAACGCTAGCACATCGGACGTGGCACAAGCGTGACTTTCGTCCGTCGCCGCCCTCGCCCCCATCCAAACGTGTACGTCAGCCTCCAAACATGTCATTATTTGTCGATTTTGGAGGCTGACGTACACGTTTTGAGAGCAAGCGAGGCCGCGCCACGCGCCGCGCAACCTTTCCAATCGATTTCGATCCCCGGCGTGCCCGGCGTGTTGAGAGCTGCGCCATTACAATGAAGCGGATTCGCTTGACGCAAAGGAGCCGCTATGCCCATGTGCCCGCTGGTCGATTGCCATACCCACACCTCGTTTTCGGACGGGCATGCCTCGTTTGAGGACAACGTCCGTGCCGCTGCTGCGGCCGGCTGCCGCGTCATGGTCTCGACCGATCACCTCACCCTGCCCGCCAGCATGGACGCCAACTGCGAAGTACAGGTTGTCGAGGGTGACCTGACGGCACATCGTCTGGCCTTTGAGGACGCCCGCAAACTCGCCGCGCAGATCGCTCCGGAGCTCACCTTTATCTACGGTTTTGAATGCGATTGGTACGAGGGTTGCGAGCCCTTGGTAGAGCGCTGGTCCCAGGGCGCCGTCGTACGCCTTGGCAGCGTGCATTGGATTGGCAACCCAGGCGATATCATGACCGGTGCCGCGGGTACGGCGAAAACGGAAAACGTCGCTCGCCCCGATACACCCGATTCCCTTTGCGGTTGGATCGACGACGACACCGACCTGCACGTTTGGGAAAACCTGGGCGTGCGCGGCGTGTGGGAGCGCTACGTCGACGACTGGTGCCGCGCCTGCGAAAGCCCACTTAACTTTGATGTGATGGCTCATCCCGACCTGGTCATGCGCTTTTCGAAGGAAGGCTTTGCGCCCGACTTTGACCCCGCACCGTTTTGGCAGCAGATGGCCGAGTGCGCGCACGATACGGGTCGCCGCGTTGAGGTCTCGACCGCCGCACCCCGCAAGGGCCTCGACGACTACTATCCCGCGACTGGGCTGTTGCGTTGCTTCGCCCACGCCGAGGTACCGATTACCTTTGGCTCGGACGCGCACCGCGCCTGCGACATCTGCTGGAACATCCGCGAGGCCCAGGCCCACGCCTACGACTGCGGTTATCGAACCTTCGATATCCCCCACCCCACCGGCGAATGGCAACCCACGCCCCTCGCCTAACTAGTCGTTTAAGAACGTCCCCAATGACTAGTGGCGGCGGGCGTTGAGTTCGCCGGCTAGCTCGTCGAGGGTGATACCGTAGCGCTCGAGCGTCACGAGCAGGTGGTAGACCAGGTCGCCGGCCTCGTAGCGGATGTGATCGTGATCGTTATCCTTGCAGGCCATGATCACTTCGCTCGACTCCTCGGCAAGCTTCTTGAGCAGCTCGTCCTCGACGTCGGTCAGCAGACGCGCGGTATAGCTCTCCTGCGGCGATGCATCACGACGACCGTGAATCACCTCGGCGAGCCCCGTCAGCGTCTCACCGATATTTCCATCCTGAACGTTTGCGGTGCGCACACCCATGGTTCAATCCTTTCTGGTGGCCGAGCGTCTAATCGAGCGCCCGCCCTACGCGAGTTTCTTGAAGAAGCAGGTACGGTTGCCGGTATGGCAGGCCGGGCCCGGCGAGTCGACCTTGACCAGCAGCGTATCGCTATCGCAGTCGGCCCAGAGCTCCTTGACCGCTTGCATATTGCCGCTCGTCGCGCCCTTGTTCCAGAGCTCCTGGCGACTGCGGCTCCAAAACCACGTGGTGCCGGTCTTGAGCGTCAGCCCCACCGATTCCTCATTCATCCAGGCAACCATAAGCACCTCGCCGGTGTCATACTGCTGAACAACACAAGGAATCAGCCCCTTGGCGTCGTATGTAAGCTTTGAAGGATCGGTTATCTCTTCCATTTCTCTCCCCAAATTCAAACTTCGCAGGTCGGCGAGGGTTGTCCAGGTGCCCGAGATTCCGAGCGACAAGCCCGACGACGCGTACTTAAGTACGCGAGGAGGGTTGGAGCCGGAAGGTCGGGTGCCTGGGCAAGCCGCAGCGCTAAAAGTCCAGCCTGACAGGGATGCCCTGCGACGCCATATACTCCTTCACCTGGCGAATGCTGAAGGTTCCAAAGTGAAAGACGCTCGCTGCTAGCACGGCATCGGCCTCGCCCTCGATCACGCCCTCGGCAAAATGCTCGAGCGTGCCCACCCCGCCGCTCGCGATCACCGGAATCGGCACCGCGCGCGCCACGGCGCGGGTGAGCGCCAGGTCAAATCCGGCCTTGGTGCCGTCGCGGTCCATACTGGTCAGCAAGATCTCGCCGGCGCCGCGACGAGCCGCTTCCTCGGCCCACGCCACCGCGTCGATGCCCGTGGCGTTGCGGCCTCCTGCGGTAAAGACTTCCCACTTGTCGGCACCCGGCTCTCCGGGCAAACCGACGCGCTTGGCATCGATCGCCACGACCACGGCCTGACTGCCAAAAGCCGCGGCAGCCTGGCTAATCAGCGACGGGTCGCACACGGCGGCAGAGTTGAGCGACACCTTGTCAGCACCGGCTGCAACCATGGTGCGCATGCCCGCCAGGTCGCGAAAGCCGCCGCCCACGGTATAGGGAATAGCGAGCTCCTCGGCCGCATGCGCCGCCATCTCGATGGTCGTCGCGCGGTTGTCGCTCGTGGCGGTAATGTCCAGGAAGACGACCTCGTCCGCACCCTCGCGGTCGTAGGCGCGGGCCAGCTCCACCGGGTCGCCCGCATCGCGCAGGCTCACAAAGTTGACGCCCTTGACCACGCGGCCGTCCTTGACGTCTAGGCAGGGAATTACGCGTTTGGTAAGCATGGGCTACTCCTCCCCTCGGGCGGCGGCCAGCGCCTGGGCCAGCGTAAAGTTGCCTTCGTAGAGCGCACGGCCGGTAATGGCGCCTTCAATCGCGACCTCGCCCACCGCGGCCAGCGCGCGGATGTCGTCGAGCGTCGAGATACCGCCCGAAGCCACGACGGGAAAGCCCGCGACCTTGGCAACATGGCGATACGCCGCCACATCGATGCCCGTCTGCATGCCATCGCGCGCGATGTCGGTATACACCAGATGCTTAAAGCCCAGCTCGGTAAGCTGCGCCACGGCATCGTCGAGCGCCACGCCCGCGCCGTCACGCCAGCCGTTCACCTTGACCTGGCCGTCGCGGGCGGCAATGTCAGCCACCAACAGCTCGCCAAAGCCTTCGGCCGCCACCTCGGCGAAACCCGGCTCGGTCACCAGCACGGTGCCCAGTGCGATGCGGCGTGCGCCGTAGCCTGCCAACTCGTCGATGCGCGCGAGCGAGCGGACGCCGCCGCCCACGTCCACAGACAGACCATCGACGCCGCAGATGGCCTTAATCGCCACCGAATTAGCAGCGCATGTGTCCTCGTCCTCGCCAAAGGCAGCGGACAGGTCGACGACATGCACCCAGCCTGCGCCCTGTTCGGCAAACGAGCGGGCGACGGCCACAGGGTCGTCGGAATATACCTTGCAGCGGCTGCGGTCGCCGCGCTCCAGGCGCACGACCTTGCCGCCGATCAGATCGATTGCGGGAAACAGGATCATCGGCCGGCCTCCTCGACGATGTTGACGAAGTTCTTAAGGATGCGCTGACCCAGCGCGGAGGATTTCTCGGGATGGAACTGGCAGCCCCACACGTTGCCGTGACGCACGATGCACGGGAAGCTCCGCGTATAGTGCGTGCGTGCCAGCACATCGGCGGTATCGGCGTCGTCGGCCACCGCATAGCTGTGGGTGAAGTACATGTTGGCACCCTCGGCAAAACCGGCAAGCAGCGAATCGGCCGCACCGGCGGGCGTCATGTGCACCTGATCCCAGCCCACGTGCGGCACCTTCAGGCGGCTCGACTCCAGGCGCGTGCACGAACCGCGCATAATGCCCAGACCATCGACCCAGGGACCGCCAGCCTGCTCGGGGGCGTTGCCGTCGGCGACCACGCCCTTGTCCGCAGGCACGCCCTCGTTGCCACGCTCAAAAAATAGCTGAAGCCCCAGGCAGATGCCGAGCAGCGGAGTTCCAACGGCGATGGCATCGAGCACCGCGTCCGCCTCGCCGCTCTGGCGCATAAAGGCGATCGCGTCATAGAACGCGCCCACGCCCGGGATGACCAGGCCGTCGGCATTGCGGATCTGCTCCGGATCGTCCGATGTGCAGGCGGCGGCACCGGCGCGCGCAAGCCCGCGCACAACACTCGATAAGTTGCCCTTGTGGTAGTCGACCACCACGATCTTCGGTTCGCCCACGCGACCCTCCCTTTTCCCATCATCCAAAACCACCACAAAGGGGACAGGCACCTTAGTGGTGGTTTGTGCGATCCGTCAGCTACAGTGAGCCCTTGGTGCTGGGGATGCCCTGCACGCGGGGATCGAGTTCGCAGGCGTGGCGCATCGTGCGGCCCACGGCCTTAAAGGCGGCCTCGATAATGTGATGCGAGTTGCCGCCTGCCAGCTCGCGCACGTGCAGCGTGAGCTTGGCGTCGCGCGCAAAGGCGTAGAAGAACTCGACGGCCAGCTCGGTATCGAAGCTGCCCACGCGCTCGGTCGGCACGGGCAGCTCGCAGTAGGCCTGCCCGCGGCCCGAAATATCAACAGCAGCCATCACGAGCGTCTCGTCCATGGCGATCGCCGCGTCGGCAAAGCGCGTAATGCCCGCCTTGTCGCCCAGCGCCTGGCAAAACGCCTCGCCCAGCACAATGCCCGTGTCCTCGACGGTATGGTGCGCGTCGACCTCCACGTCGCCCACCGCGTGCACCGTCAGATCGAACAGACCATGGCGGCCAAAAGCGTTGAGCATGTGGTCGAAAAACAGCACGCCGGTCGAGATATCGCACACGCCGCTTCCGTCCAAGTCGAGCTTTACGACAATGTCGGTCTCGCCCGTCTTGCGGGTTACCTCGGCATAGCGGTCCATCTACATCTCCTCCTTCACCAGCGCGGCAAACGCAGCCAGCACCTCGTCGTTTTCCTGCGGGGTACCCACGGTAATGCGCAGGCAGTCCGCGAGCCCCGGCGCATAGCTAAAGTCGCGCACCAAAATCGAATACTCGTCGCGCAGACGCTCGCGCACGTGCGTGGCATGCGGCGTGCGCACGAGCACAAAGTTCGCCGCGCTCGGCCACGCCTCCACGGGCAGACCCTCGGCAGCCATTGCGTGCAGGGCACACAGTTCGCGCTCGCGCTCGGATGCAACCTGTGCCACCACGGGCGCGTACGCATCGCGGGCACGCACGCAGGCAAGCGCGGCGGCCTGGCTCAGCACGTTGACCGAATAGATCTGGCGAATCGCCGCGAACACATCGATGACCTCGGGCGCCGCGATCACATAGCCCAGACGCGTGCCGGCGGCGCCGAACGCCTTGGACAGCGTATGCAGAATCACCAGGTTGGGATGCTCGGCGATAAGGCCTTGCGCCGTGGTTGCCGTGCCAAACGAATCGTCGGCAAACTCAACGTAGGCCTCGTCGACCATGACCATGCCGGGGCACGCATCGCACAAGGCCGCGACAAAGTCGAGCGGCGCCACGTCACCCGTGGGATTGTTGGGCGAGGTTACGATCGCCAGATTGCACTCGGGAGCCGCTGCAAGCACCGCTGCCTGGTCGAGCTCAAAGGTCGCCGGGTCGCGCCATACGTCGCGCACCTCGGTCTGACAGAGCGATGCAAAGAACGCATACTCGCTAAAGCACGGCGGGCAGTTGAGCAGAGTCCTCTCTGCGCCGCCAAACGCCAGCAGGTAGTTATAGAGCAGCTCATCGCCGCCGTTTCCCACGCAAGTATTCTCACGTGCCACGCCATGCCAGGCAGCGAGCTCATCGCGCAGGTCGTTGGACATGGGATCGGGGTAGCGGTTGAGCGGCGTGGCAGCCAAGGCCGCGTCGATCGCCTCGCGCACGCCAGCGGGCACGGGATAGGTGTTCTCGTTGGCCGAAAGATTGATGCGCGTGGGCGTAAAGTTGGGATCATAGGGCTCGATACCGGCCAGGTAGGGCTGGACGAGCTCCTTCATGCGCGGCGTGAGTTCGGCCATGTTAGGCCTCCCCGCCGGTCGCGCCAGCGGAAGCCAGGTCCACGCCCTCGGAGACCGTCGCGGTCGCATCGCCCGGCCAGGCAACCTTGGTCAGGTCGGCCGCGGCCAGCGACGCGGCACTTACGGCATCCTCGCCCTGCTCCAGCACGCGGCGACGCAGAGCAGCGGAAAGCGCGTGTGCCCACAGGCCCTCGGCCTCGGCCAGACGCTGCGTGGCGGGAGCGTCGGAGAGCAGGCCCTCGGGCGTATAGCAAATGACACTCGAGCGCTTGACGAACTCCTCCACCGAAAGCGGGTTGGAGAACATGGCGGTGCCGCCGGTCGGCAGCGTGTGGTTGGGGCCGGCAACGTAATCGCCGAGCGGCTCGGAGCTCCAAGCGCCCACAAAGATGGCGCCGGCGTTGCGAATGCCGCCGAGCAGGCCCATCGCGTCCTTGCAGTGCAGCTCCAGGTGCTCGGGCGCCACGGTATTCACCGCCTCGACGGCGGCAGCCATGTCGGCGGCCACCACGATGGCGCCCTCATTGTCGAGCGAAGCGCGCGTGATCTCGGCACGTGGCGACTGCGCTACCAGAATGTCGATACCCGCCTCAACCTCGTGCGCAAACTGCTCGTCGCAGGTCACCAGATAGCAGGCTGCCAGCGGATCGTGCTCGGCCTGAGCCATCAGGTCGGCCGCGACCACCATAGGCTTGGCCGTGGCATCGGCCAGCACGCAGACCTCGGAGGGACCGGCGACCATGTCGATACCCACGTCACCCGAGACAATCTGCTTGGCCGCGGCAACAAAGGCGTTACCCGGCCCGGTAATCTTGTCGACGCGCGGAATGGTCTCGGTACCATACGCCAGTGCGGCCACGGCCTGGGCGCCGCCCACCATATAGATCTCGTCCACGCCGCCGAGCTTTGCCGCGGCGAGCGTGTAGGGGCTGATCAGGCCGTCCTTTTGCGGCGGGGTCACCATGACCACGCGCTCAACGCCGGCGACCTTGGCGGGAATGGCGTTCATAAGCACGGTGGAAGGGTACTGTGCACGACCGCCCGGCACATAGATGCCGGCCGCAGCAAGCGGGGTCACCTTAACGCCGAGCATCGTGCCGTCCGGGCGCGTGGTAAACCAGCTCTGCTCGACCTCGCGCTGGTGGAACTCGCGAATCTGGCGTGCAGCCTTTTCGAGCGCGGCGACAAAAGCCGGGTCGAGGCCTTCGAGCGCGGCATCGATCTGCTCTTGCGGCAGACGGAAGCTCTGCAGCTCGACGCCGTCAAAACGCTGACAGTAATCGCGCACCGCGGCATCGCCGTTGGCACGCACGTTGGCCACGATATCGCGGGCGGCGTCAACAATTTTTTGCGGTAGCACGCCCTTGCGGTTGAGCTGATTGGTAACGAGACGCTCGCCGGGAGCAAGTTTGATGGTCTTCATATCGGTATCCCCTATCGGTCGAGATTGTGTTCGAAAAACGAGAGGCCGGGCGGCGGCGCCAATTGGCCCGCAGCCCGTACGTTGGGGCGCCCGTGCGCGCTCGCGCTATTGTGCCGAGCCCGCGACGGGCTCAAAATGCTTGTCCTTCACGGCCGCCACCAAGCGATCTGCCAGATTGCGCACGCGCGGATCCAAGCGAGCGGCACCCGGGTTGACAAAGAAGCGGGCCGTGCAGTCCATAATGCGGCCGGTGATGACCAGGTCGTTGTCGCGCAGGGTGGCACCCGTGGCGGTAATGTCCACGATGCGATCGGTCATGCCGACAATGGGGCCCAGCTCGATGTTGCCGTGCAGCGAGACGATATCGGCGTTCACGCCGCGCTCGGCATACCAGGCACTCGCAATGCGCGGGTACTTGGTGGCCACGCGAAGCGAACCGCGGCGGGCATAGTTGCGCTCGGCCTGGCCGGCGCGCCACGCGGGCTCTGCCTCGATAAACGTGCACAGGCCATAGCCCAGGTCGACCAGCTGCAGCAGGTTGAGGTCTGCCTCGATGAGCGAGTCCCAACCGCAGATGCCGCAGTCGGCGCCGCCGCAGCCCACAAAGGCAGGCGCGTCGCTGGGGCGCACAATGACAAACTCGATATCTCCGACCACGCCCTCGCCGGCACGCGTGTCGCGACCGCGCACGATTAGATGACGGCCGGGGTCACGCAGCTCAGAGACATCCAGGCCCGCGGCCTCGAGCACGTCGAGCGTGTCGGCCTTAAGCGAGCCCTTGGGCACGGCGATGCGCAGCGGTCCCTCGGCGCCACGGCCCGCGGCGTGATCGCCGTCGGAAGCGGCATCCTCGGCCGAGGTGTGCGCGGCCTCCAGGCGCTCGAGCGAAAAGGCGAAGCCCGCCGCCGGCACCTCGATACCGTCGCCAAATGCGCCGGTAAAGATGGAGTCGTAGCGACCGCCCGAGCCCACCGGATCGGGCAGGCCGCCGGCATAGGCCTTAAAGACCAGGCCCGTGTAGTAATCGAAAGAGTTCATGATGGAGAAGTCGAATGACAGCACCTGGGCGTCCTCGGGTGCCAGGCCCTCGACCAGGGCACGCAGCTCGCGCGTCAGCGGCGCGACGATACCGGCGGCCTCCAGCAGCGCGTCCACGCGGTCGAGCACCTCGGCACCGCCGTGCAGACGCGGCAGCTCGCAAATGGCGGCCTTGACGGCATCGGACTCGGTGCTTGCCGCCACGCGGGCATCGAGGCCCACAAAGTCGTTGGCGTGCACGCAGCGCAGGGCCTCGGCGGCCAGCTCGCGATCCTCGCACGCCGCGAGCAGTTCCTTAAACGGACGCACGCTGCCCGCGATAATGCGCGCATCGGGCAGTGCCAGCTTACGCACGGCCTCGGCCACGAGCGAGACGATCTCGACATCGCCCGCGGTATCGCCCGCACCGATGAGCTCAAAGCCCAGCTGTGTAAACTGACGCGAGCCACCGGCATTGCGCTGGCACTCACGAACCACCGGCGCCTCGTAGCGAAGACGTAGGGGCAGGTCGGCCGCGCGCATGCGAGTCGAAACCAGGCGAACGATCGGCAGCGTGTTGTCGGGACGGACCACCAACAGGCGGCCGTCGTCATCAAAGAGCTTAAACGGCGTGTCCGCAATGCGGCCGCCTTCCTCGAGCGAACCCTTGTCCTCGAGCAGCGGCGTCTCGACCGGAAGGTAATGATGCTCCCTAAAGCAGCCCTTCACCGTACATGCAATCTCTTCGCGCGCCTGAGCCTCCTCGGGCAATATGTCCCGGAATCCCCACGGTGTGGCCGTCATCTGGTGAGCCTCCTCATGCTGTGTTTCATATAGAGCAGAAGACCGGCATAGCTCCGCCGGTCTTCTGGGTACTTTAGCATACTAGAGTGTTTGCGGGGAGAATCGTCCTCCTCGGCTCATAGCGTATTCATTTGGAAACATAGGGGAAAGCGTGTCCCGCCCGCCAGCCAAAAACTGGGATGCGGTTTCCGGTTGAGGTCCTCAGCGGAAAGTGTGTCCCATTCTGAGCGCCTGTTCTGGGACGTGCTTTCCGCCAGAAGCCTCAAGCGGAAAGCACGTCCCGTTTCTCAAAAAACGTCAAACGCCAACTCGGAGCCCTGTCCCACTTAGGCGCCAATCGCGCGTCGGTACTCCGCCATAACCTGAGCGTCGGCAGCTGCGGGGTCGGCAAAATAGCGCCAGTCATAGGTCTCGGCCGAAACAACTCCGCGATAGCCGCGCGCCACCAGCCTATCCAGGTCGGCGCGCATATCGCGGTCGCCGTCACCCCAAGCAAGATGCGTCGTGCCATCTGCCGCAACATCGACAAAATGCACGTGGGCGACATCATCGCCAAGCAGATCGAAATAATCGTCGATGGTATCCCCTGCCACCGCCATAGCGCCCAAATCCAGACACGCCTTAAGTGCCGGATGATCAACTGCCTCGATCATGCGCTTCGTGTCGGCCGCCGAGTTCACGATCATCGACTCAACCGGCTGTAGGGCCTCGAGCACCAGTCGCACGCCGCGCTCTCCCGCATGCTCGGCAATCGCACGCAGCATCGAGGCGCTGCGACCCCACGCGTCCTCGATCGGCTCGTTCAAAAATGCCCAGCCGCTCGAGACCATGACCTGCTCGGCTCCAAGTTCCGCCGCGATATCCACAACGTTCTTAAAGTACGCGAGCGTGCGAGCGCGCGCCTCATTCCCGCGCGCCGCGATATTCCACGGCTTGGGGTTGTTCTGTTCGGGACAAAGCCCCACAATCCGAATCCCATACCGCTGTGACAGCTCCTGCACCTGCTCGAGCGAATCGTATCCATGGCAATCGACATACAGATGCATCGCCCCGGTCCAAAGCTCGCAACACGTGTAGCCCGAGGCCGCTGCCGAAGAAAAGAATTCCTCAAGGTCAAAATAACGATGGCTGATATTCATGACGGCAAGCTGGGGATAGCTCATAATTACTCTCCAACCCAAGCGAGGCCCCGTTCCATATAGGAGCGAGGCCCGATTACACAAGGCTCTGTTAGACCAGGATTGACATACATGTGTCCCCACGGTGCCATATCTTTGA
>CALDBJ010000032.1 GCA_937937835.1 uncultured Collinsella sp. | reverse complement strand
CGAAGATCCTGGAGACGGCACGCGACCAGGCCGAGCTGTCCCAAGCTCAGGCTGCGGCTCCTGAAGGCGAAGGGCTGGAGGCGGATCAAGTAAGGTCCGCGTAGACCGCGTTATTCAATTCATTTATGGGAAGGAGTAATAACCATGTCTCAATCATTAGCGGAGACGCACGTGGAGGATCTCATCTACGAGTGCGACTGCATCACTGCGGGAGATTATGGTGAGAGCACCCAGGAACACATCGACGACCTCATGCTGCAGATGGAAGGGTTTTCCTTCCCGCTCAGGTGCACCGGATCGCTAACAATTCCCAGAGACAAGACTCTGGATGGCGTAAAGCGCGCAAAGGGATGGCTCGTGGCAAACATGGCCACGCTCACGAACAGCGGAAACGGTACGACGGTTAGCTCCAGCAGCGTCTCGCAGGCCACGGCGACGGCGGACGTTTCGGTAGAGGTAAGCCAGGCGGTGACCGAAATCGGCAACGACTCCGTTCTCGACAACGAGACGAAAGAGGCACTCGAGCTGGCGCTGTCGCGGGCACGCATGGCAGCCGAGGCGAAGAGCAGGACAGGGTTCGCCGAACACGCTGCAAGGGTCATCGACCTTGCAACGAAGAGCGTGGATCTCGTACCCAAGGCGCTGGTGGCCCTCGGTGTGCTCGCGAAGCTCTTCGGCGCCTAGGTGCGGTGCCGCGAATCAAATCGTTAGCACCGCGATATCTGATACAAATATGGCAATCCGAAGAAGGGCGCGATCATATGAGACCGCTAAACACGAATGATGTCGGGGCGAACTGCGAAGCAGGAAGTGATGCCGCGCATAAAAACGAGGAGCGCACGACCTACAACGTTTATTGTGACGAAAGCTGCGTCACATCTTCTCTTGCAGACGATTTTATGGCCATAGGAGGCATCATGTGCCCCCTGGACCAAAAGAGAGAGATTGTAAGGACGGTTGACCGACTCAGGGCCTATTACCACGTGCAGGGAGAATTCGGGTGGAAAACGGTGTGCCCGTCCAGACTCTCCTTCTTTCAGGCTTTGGTCGACCTGTTCTTCTCAAACCCCGAGCTGAGATTCCGCGCAGTCGTTGTCAGTAGGCGTGAGACAAACTTCGATGATACTGAGGAAATGTTTCAGAAGGTCTACTACCAGGTATTTAACAACTGGCTTGACAGGAGAGACTCATACCGCCTATTTATCGATCGCCGCATTGACGAACGTGACCGAGTGGACACATTGAGGAGGTGCCTGATCGACACATTCCAATTTGGCAACTCGGTAAAATTTGTCGAAGAAGTCGAGTCACATGAGAACGACCTCATACAGCTCGCAGACTTATTCATCGGAGCCCTTGCCGCCTCAAGGAATGGACACCTGCAGCTCGAAGGGTCAAGTGCCGCAAAATTGCAAATATGCCGAGACATCTGTCGAAATTTAAATACAAGTACCCTTGCGAGCTATGAGACATGGCCTTCCGAGCAGAAGTTCAACGTGTTCCACTTTCGTGGACGAAGGAATATGTGATGCGAACAGGATACTCACTCGACCGCGACGGGCATCTCGACCTTGGGCCCTGCTACCAAGGCCTTACGTGCGATATGCTGCGCGCGTCACATCTCTCAAGAGAATACTATGACGACAATCTGCTGGACCTTGTCGCATGGGATGGGTCCCCCGTGACAAACATGCAATACGAGTCGACATGGCTACATCTCGTCTCAAAGCACGGGAAGAGCAGAGAGCAATTCAACCCATTGGTCAATCTTGATCTCAACAGGGTTGTGAGGCTTCCGGTCCTAAAAGCAACAGTGGAGGGCAGGGTGTCCGCCAACGTTTACCTTCAAAGGCAAAGGGGCCGCGAAGACAAAGTTCAAGTTGTCGCATCCGGAATCGATCAAGACTATGTCGTTATCCTCGGCGTAACGAAAAAGGGCTATGTCCTCAGAACAGCCTATCCAGGGGACAAAAAATATTCCTGCAAGATTAGCGAAAGAGGAGAGCTGGTGGAGAAAATACGCCCATAAAAAAGGCCCCGGATTTCGGCTCCGAGGCTGGCCACGTCCTGAGCTTTAAGCAAAGGGCTACCCATATTATGCCGCATTGCAACAAAATGTAAACCGAACACGTTATGGAGATTGGAGACCTTAAACGAAAAGAAACCCCACCGCGCACGGCTGGAACCTTGGCGCGTTGGGGTGATAGCAAGGATGCCGGAGTAACACGGAGATAGCTCCGGGCAACCTTGGGACATTATATGACACGCAAGCAGAGGCGCCGCGCGTGGGGCTCGATGCCGGTCGACCAGCTTCGCCCCGTGCACCTGCAGGAATGACTCCTGACTCTCCCCGCAGCAACGTCAGACACTGCCCTGCTCACCCTGCGCAAGATTTACGGAACCGTGTCGGGCTTTGTCGTGCTGCCCATCGACCCATTTGCCGCAACTGTGAAATACACCGCGCCCACCCGCAAGACGCGCGAGCGCTCCAAGCGCCTGTACACGCTCGCCGAGGCAAAGGACAGTCTGGGACGCCTGCACGGAACCTTACTCGAGGCGCCGTTCATCATGGCGTGCTTTGGCTCATACCGGTCGGGTGAGTCGCTGAGCATCCGCACCGATGAGGTCATGCCGTTTGCGGCGGAATCCACAACGCTCGCAACGGTCGACCTCGTGCGCCAGATGGAGCAAGCGGGCATCGAGCCCACGGCGAACGGCGTACTCAAGACGCGGAAGTCAATGCGCACAGTCGTGGTGCTGCCGGATGCTGCCGGGCGCCTACTCGAAATTGCAGGCGAGCGCCGCGCGGCAGGCTCCGAGTGGCTAGCAGATCGCGGGGACGGACTGCCCATGAACCGAGGGATGTGCAATCATGGATGGAAGAAGTGGTGCGCAGCCGAGGGTATCGAACGCATCCCGTGGTCGAACCTTCGCAATTCGTGGCGAACCATCTGCGAGATGGTGCTGCACATGCCCTGGGACCTCATGGAAATGCTCATGGGACACTCCCTGCCGGGCGTGTCAGGGCGACATTATATTCGTCCCTCCCGTGAGCAGGTGGCGCGTTCCGTTTGTGACACACTTGGGATAAAATGGGATATTTCCCAACACACCAGCAGGTAAAACGGGCGCGGTAAATAGTGGCAGATTTAGATGAACCAATCAGTCGATTTCGAATGTCTAAATCTGTAACAGTTAGACCTGTTTATGCTGAGTCTCTGTTACAGATTGAGACGTTCGGCCTGGACGTTATCCTTTGTCTCAATCTGTAACAGTTAGCTGATGATTTGGGTTCTAGATGTTACAGATTGAGATTGAAGTCGGTGAGAGATTCCTCAGTCTAAATCTGTAACATCTGGACCTTTTTAAGCTGAGTAACTGTTACAGATTGAGACATTGGGTCTGGAAGTTTCCCTTTGTCTCGATCTGTAACATCTAGACCCGGATTCCGCTCCCACCTGTTACAGATTGAGATGTTTGTGTCCGCGCCGGCCCCGTACCCAGCCGTAGTCCCATATAAACAAACCCCGTGGTAAACTTGTCCGAAATGTAAATATTCCGAAAGGTACACCTCAATGTCCAAGTACATCTCCGAGCTCATGTCGCCGCAGCTTATGGGCGTCGTCTATGCCTTCGTTGGCTTTATCATCGCCCTGTATGTGCTGTCGGTCGTCTACGTGTTTATCGACGCTCGCCGCCGCGGCGCCAGCGCCTACGTGGCATGGGGCATCATCGCCCTCATCCCGTTTGTGGGCCTCATCGCGTACCTGGTCCTGCGCCCGCACTCCTACGCGTCCGACCGCGAGGAGCAGGAGCTGGACATGGCCCTGCGCGAGCGCCAGCTTGCCCAGTACGGCACCTGCCCGCAGTGCGGCGCGCCCATCGAGAAGGACTTCGTCGTCTGCCCGGTGTGCGACACTCAGGTTCGCAACGTCTGCCCCAGCTGCCATCGCCCGCTCGATGCGCACTGGAAGGTCTGCCCCTACTGCCGAACTCGCATCCAGTAACGCATCCATCGCCGGGCCGGCTGCAAGCCACGGGCACCGCGTGCCCCGCAGCCGCGCCCACACGATGAAGCATGCGTAGAAAATCGCCCGCCGTGCCATTAAGGTGCGGCGGGCGCTTGTATACCAAGGCAACCTGCCTATAATGATGCAAGTTAAATCGCCGAGCGCATCTCACACACTTGCATCAGGCATCCGAGAGGAGAAAACATACCCATGAAGGCACTCTACAATGACGGTTCGGTGGCCGAGCTCCCGCAGGACGAGGTCACGCACGTCATCCGCCACTCTGCTGCGCACATCATGGCGCAGGCCATCAAGCGCCTCTATCCCGAGGCCGACTTTGCCTACGGTCCCGCGACCGACAACGGTTTTTACTACGACGTCGACCTGCCCGAGGGCGTCAAGATCAGCGAGGACGACTTCCCCGCGATCGAGGCCGAGATGAAGAAGATCGTTAAGGAGAACCTTAAGTTTTCCGTGTACGAGAAGCCCCGCGCCGAGGCTATCGCCCTTATGGAGGAGCGTGGCGAGAAGTACAAGGTCGAGCACATCGGCGACCTGGACGACGACGCCCGCATCACCTTCTACCAGCAGGGCGACTACATCGACATGTGCGTCGGCCCCCATATCTGCTACACCAAGGCCCTCAAGGCCTTTAAGCTCACCGGCGTCTCGGGCGCCTACTGGAAGGGCGATAAGGACAACAAGATGCTCACCCGCATCAACGGCGTCGCCTTTGCCACCAAGGAAGAGCTCGACGAGCACATGCACATGCTGGAGGAGGCCAAGAAGCGCGACCACCGCAAGATCGGCCGCGAGATGGACCTCTTTATGATGCGCGACGAGGCCCCCGGCTTCCCGTTCTTCCTGCCCAACGGCATGATCCTTAAGAACACCCTGCTGGATTACTGGCGCGAGATCCACCACAAGGCCGGCTACGTGGAGATCTCCACGCCGCTCATCATGAACAAGCAGCTGTGGAAGACCTCGGGCCACTGGGATCACTACAAGGACAACATGTACTCCACCGTCATCGACGACGAAGAGTACTGCATTAAGCCCATGAACTGCCCGGGCGGCGTGCTGGTGTACGCCTCCAAGCCGCACTCCTACCGCGAGCTGCCCATCCGCGCCGGCGAGATTGGCCTGGTGCACCGCCACGAGCTGCGCGGCGCCCTGCACGGCCTGTTCCGCGTGCGCTGCTTTAACCAGGACGACGCCCACCTGTTTGTGCGTCCCGACCAGCTGACCGACGAGATCGTGGGCGTGGTCAACCTCATCGACTCCGTGTACCAAAAGTTTGGCTTTAAGTACCACGTCGAGCTTTCCACCCGCCCCGAGGACTCCATGGGTTCCGACGAGGACTGGGCGCGCGCCGAGGAGGGTCTGCGCACCGCCCTGGAGAAGCTGGGCATGGACTACGAGGTCAACGAGGGCGACGGCGCCTTCTACGGCCCCAAGATCGACTTCCACCTGGAGGACTCGCTCGGCCGCACTTGGCAGTGCGGTACCGTGCAGCTCGACTTCCAGATGCCGCTCAACTTTGATCTGGAGTACGTGGACGCCGACGGCACCAAGAAGCGCCCCATCATGCTGCATCGCGTGTGCTTTGGCTCCATCGAGCGCTTCATCGGTATTCTGATTGAGCACTTTGCGGGCAAGTTCCCCACCTGGCTGGCTCCCGTGCAGGTCAAGGCCCTTCCCGTCTCTGAGAAGAGCCGCGACTACGCCCACGAGGTGTGCGCCAAGCTGGAGGAGGCCGGCATTCGCGTGGTCTGCGACGACCGCGACGAGAAGATCGGCTACAAGATCCGCGAGGCCCGCAGCATCGACCGCGTGCCCTACATGCTCATCCTGGGCGAGAAGGAGGTCGAGGCCGGCAACATCTCCGTCCGCGATCGCTCCAACGAGACCGTTCAGATGAGCGTCGACGAGTTTGTTGCCAAGGTGCTCGAGGAGATCAAGACTCGCGCCTAAGGCAAGCTTCACAACAATTAATAAAGGCGACCGTCCACATAGGGCGGTCGCCTTTTTTCATGCCGAAATAAGAAAAGCCGCTGGTTGAGCGGCTTTTTTTGTTGCACAAAAAGGTACAGGTTTTTATAGAGGGGTATGGAGATGCACCTAATGGTTGATTTCCGATCTCAGCCGAACACATTAGGCGGACAGGCCGTTCCCGCAGC
>CALDBJ010000031.1 GCA_937937835.1 uncultured Collinsella sp. | reverse complement strand
TTTGCGTAAAGATTGCATCGCCCGCCCGGGTTCGACATAGAGTCGGCCCGGGCATCTTTATAATGCTGGCTTAAAGACCCATTTGAATCCGACCGAACAAGGGAGCGAACATGGATCGCAGCAAGGTACCTGCCGTTCTGTCCATCGCAGGATCTGATTCCAGCGGCGGCGCCGGCATTCAGGCCGACATCAAGACCATCACGGCACATCGCCTGTATGCCGAGACGGCCATTACCGCTATCACGGCGCAAAACACGCTGGGCGTCACAGCGGTCCAGGAAATCTCCCCTGATATCGTCGCCGCGCAAATCGATGCAGTCTTTGACGACATCCGCCCGAGCGCCGTCAAGATCGGCATGGTTTCGTCTGCCGAGATTATCGAGGTCATCGCCGACCGTTTGAGCGCTTGGGACGCGCAGAACATCGTGGTCGATCCCGTCATGGTCGCCACCTCGGGCGCTCGACTCATTGCCGAGGATGCCTCCGAAGCACTCACCCGCTGCCTGTTCCCGTTGGCGACGGTTATCACGCCCAACATTCCCGAGGCCATGGCACTGCTCGACTATGAGGTCGATTCCGAGCGCACGCAGCAAAATGCCGCTATGCTTCTCACCCGCCGCTTTGGATGCGCGGCCCTCGTTAAGGGCGGGCATTTTGTCAATGAGGCCAACGATGTGTTGGCCGAGCCCGCGCCGCTCGATGACGAGGGCAACCACCTGGGCGACCCGCTCACCACGTGGTTCCGTCACAAGCGCATCGAGACCAGCAACACGCACGGCACCGGCTGCACGCTCTCGTCCGCTATCGCCTGCGCGCTGGCACAGGGCATGGATCTCGCCGATGCCATCAACGCCGGCAAGGCCTACCTAACGGGTGCCCTCGCCGCCGGCCTGGACATGGGCAAAGGCTCCGGCCCCGTCAACCACATGTGGCAGTACTAAAACCCACAGTCAAAACCACCACAAAGGGGACAGGCACCTTTGTGGTGGTTCCCGCAAATATCTCG
>CALDBJ010000030.1 GCA_937937835.1 uncultured Collinsella sp. | reverse complement strand
GCCCGGCATCGAGACACATATCTCGACCCAGGCGAACATCCATGACGACCGCGGAACCCTTTGGTGCCGCGAGCAGGGCGCCGACCGCGTGACCCTCTCGCGCGAGCTTTCCATCGACGAGATTGCCGCCATTCACGATGCCGCGCCCGATGTGGACCTTGAGGTCTTTAGCCATGGCGCCATCTGCTTTTGCTACTCGGGCCTGTGCCTGCTTTCGAGCTTTGCCATGGCGGGACGATCGGCCAACCGTGGCATGTGCGCCCAGCCCTGTCGCCTGCCTTACGAGCTGATCGACGAGAACGGTCGCGCGCTCTCCCCTGCCGGTCGCGAGCGTGCGCTATGCCCGCGTGACACCAACACCTCACAGCTTGTTCGCCGTCTGTATGACGCCGGCGCCGCATCGCTCAAGCTCGAGGGCCGCATGAAGGCGCCCGATTACGTGTACTCCATCGTTGATGTGTATCGTCACGAAATTGACGACATGCTATCCGGAGCCACCGTTACCAAGGACGAGGAAGTTGCCCGCCAGCGCCAGCTCAAGCGCTGCTTCAACCGCGACTTTACGCACGCTTATCAGGACGGCACCTCGGGCGACGAGATGATGAGCTATGAGCGTTCCAACAACCGCGGCCAGATCGTGGGCACGGTGCTGGGCAGCCGCCCGGCCAACCGCGATGTGCGCGGCCTCAAGCCCGACGACCGCCGTCGCCGTGCCGCCATCGCCCGCATTGAGCTGTTTGAGCCCGTGGGCAAGGGCGACCTGCTGGAGCTTCGCCACGATAACGAGTTCGACCAGTTCCTGACCACCATTGCCGCCGATGATGCCGCCGTGGGCGACATCATCGAGTGTCGCGTGCCCCGCAGCATGCCCGAGGGCTGCCGCGTCCGCGTGATTCGCAGTCAGCGTGCCATTGACGCCGCCGGCGCCGCGCTCAAGCGCGATGTGCTGCGCCGCCGCGCCGTAGATGTGTCCGTCGTGGCGCGTCTGGGCGAGCCGTTTACCGTTACGCTCACCTGCTGCGACGACCCCGCGCTCACCGCCACCGCCACGGGCTTCACCGTCGAGGCCGCCAAGACCCGCGCGGTCGAGGCATCCGACCTGGTGGAGCACGTCGGCCGCATGGGTTCCTCGCCCTTTGAGGCAGCGAGCTTTGATGTGGCGCTCGATGAGGGCTGCGGCATGGGCTTCTCCGCCGTGCACAAGGTGCGCGCTGCCGCCTGCAAGGCGCTGGAGGAGGCCATTCTGGCACCGTATGAGGAGCGTGCGAAAACGCTCGAGATTCCGGGGCTCGACAAATGTACGCGCGCCATGCCCGAGCATTACCGCGATGAGCCGCAGATCTGCGCCGCCGTCACCACGCTCGAAGCCGCCGAGGCAGCTCGTGCCGAGGGCGCCACGCGCATCTACATGACCACCGATGCGCTCGAGGCTGTCGGACTCTCCCCTGCCGATGCATTTGAGCAGGGCATCATACCCGTACTCGACGAGGTCTGCCGCGCCGTCGACCACGAGCGCGTCGATCCCTGGATTAATGCCGGAGCCACCGTCGCCGTCGGCAATATCTCCGAGCTCGCCGTAGCCGTGCATGCCGGCGCCACGGCGGAGGTCCGCTCTTGCCTGCCGGTGCACAACACGCCCTGTATGGAGGCGCTTGCCAAGCGCGGAGCCGGTGCGTTTTGGCTCTCGCCCGAGATCACGCTCGACGAGATTGTCTCGCTCGGCGCCGCCGCGCCCGCGGCTCTGGGCATCACCGTTTTCGGCCGTCCGCGCGTCATGACAAGCGAGCATTGCATTCTGCAGGTTGCCAACGGCTGCATCCACGATTGTGCCAACTGCCGCCTGCGTGCCCGCAAGCTCTCGCTCAAGAATATCGATGGAAAGGTCATGCCCGTCCGCACCGATATCCACGGCCGCTCTCGCCTGTACGACGCCTACCCCATCGACCTCACGCCGCAGGTTCCTCAGCTGCTCGATGCCGGTGTGCGTCGTCTCATGGTGGACGGAACGCTGCTCGAGACGGATGAGGTGGGCCGTGCCGTCGCCCGCGTCCGTCGTGCCGTCGAAGCAGCGCAGGCCGGCCGCAAGCCCGCCGCCCGCCTACGCGGGGCGACCTCGGGCTGCATGTTTGTGGGAATCAGCTAACCGAAAGGCTTACACGTGAACGAAGAACCTCAAGTCCTCTACTGCGACGCCTGGCTCATGGCCATCGACAAACCCGCCGGCATGATCGTACACGGTGACGGCACCGGCGAGCGCACGCTCACCGACTACGCCAGCGACCTGCTGCTGGCGATGGGCGACGGCTTTGCCGCGACCGACATGCAGCCGCTCAACCGCCTGGACCGCGACACCACCGGCGTGGTGTTGTTCTCGCTCGACAAGCAGACGCAGCCCGCCTTTGACCAGATGGTCATCGACCACGCTTTCGAAAAGCACTACCTGGCGCTCGCCGAGGGCAAGATCGACTGGAACGAGAAGCTCATCGACAAGCCCATCGCCCGCGACCGCCACGACAGCCGCAAGATGCGCGTCGGTGCCAGCGGCAAGCCGTCTCAAACGCGCGTGAAGGTGCTCAAGCGTCTTAAGAGCCGTCGTGGCCTGCCCACGCGCTCGTATATCGATGTCGAGCTGCTCACCGGCCGTAAGCATCAAATCCGCGTGCATCTGGCCAGCGAGCATCACCCCCTGGTCGGCGACGACCTGTACGGCACGCCGCGTCCTTGCGGCCTCATGCTCCATGCCCACAGCGTGTCCTTTACGCATCCCGTTACCGGCGAGCACATCCACATCGAAGCCCCCTGCCCCTGGGAGCCCTAAACCACCACAATGGGGACAGGCACCTTCGCGGTGGTTTTGGCCTTAGCCCGTCCCCTGCTGCTAGACCGTGATGACGTTGTCCATTGCCCGGTACTTGGCGGGGACCTCGCCTGCGGTAATAATCGTTGCGTCGCGGAAGTCCGCGAACTTGACGGGCGCCACCATGCCAAATTTACTGGCGTCCGAGATTACGAAGCGTTTGGCGGTATGGCGCATCGAGATACGCTTGACCTGTGCTTCCTCGATATCCGGTGTGGTGAGACCTTGCTCGGCCGCGATGCCGTTGGATCCCCAAAAGCCGCAGTTGAAGTTATAGCGGTCCAGGGTTGCCAAGGCATCGGGGCCAACGAGCGCCTCGGTCTCGGGTTTGAGCTCGCCGCCCAGCACCACGGTACGCATGCCGCGCAAAGCAAGGTGCTGAGCATGGAGCACGGAATCGGTCACATAGGTGACGCCGTCGAGACGCGGAAGATGCTCGATGAGCTTGAGGGTCGTTGAGCCCGAATCGATATACACAAAGCTATCGGGCTCCACCAGGGCCGCGGCACGAGCACAGATGCGCTCCTTGTCATCGTTATGGAGATCACTGCGTTCGCTGATCGTCAAGTCGCGCGTCACGTGCGCGCGCTCCAGACTCGTCGCACCTCCGTGCACCTTGGCGATGCGGTGTGCGCGGTCGAGCGTCTGCAAGTCGCGCCGAATGGTGGACGGTGTCACGCCCAGGGCTTCAGCAAGCTCCGGTACGGTAACCGAGCCGGCCTGCTGCACCATCGACACAATCGCGTTGAGCCTATCTTCCGCAAGCATCGCTTACTCCTCCTCGGGGTACACGACTCCCCAGTCGGCGCGGAGCTTGGTCATCAGCTCCATAACATCAGAAGCATAGCCCAGAAGCTCGCGCTTCGAATCATCGCCGGCAACGGCCTTCTCCAGGTCGGCCATCTCGTAGCACAGTGCGTAGGCTTCGGTGCCAGCGTGGACCTCCTCACGGTGACCGTCCGCAGTCCACACGATGGTCGCATGGTCGGCACGCGGATACTCGTTGACCTCGATATAGCACTTGTCGAAGCTGATGACCGAGCGCTTGGGCTGCTTGGAGTGGAGCGTAAGGCTCACGACGCCCAGCTGCTGCTCGGCGTTACGGCAGACAATGCCGCCCGCAACGTCGACACCGGTCTCACAGGTGTTGCCCAGAGACACGACCTCGGCTGGCTGGCTGGCCATAAACAGGCGCATGACGGACAGGGCATACACGCCAATGTCGAGCATGGCGCCGCCGGCAAGGCTACGGTTGTAGAAGCGGTTGGTCAGGTCGCCGTACTCCTTATAGCTGCCAAAGTTGAGCTGGGCGAGGTTCATGCGGCCAAAGTCGCCCGCATCCATGCGACGGCGCAGCTCTTGATACAGCGGCATGTGGAGCACCGTGGTGGCGTCCATAAGGACCACGTTGTGCTCGTCGGCGATGGCACGGGCCTCGTCGAGCTCGGCAGAGTTGAGGGTAATGGCCTTTTCGCAGAGCACGTGCTTGCCAGCTGCCAGAGCGGCTCGCAGGTAGGTGATATGCGTGTTGTGCGGCGTGGTGATATAGACGGCGTCGATATCCGGATCGGCGTAGAGGTCCTCGACCGTCTCATAGACCTTCTCGATGCCATACTGCTCGGCAAAAGCTTGAGCCTTGGATAGCGTACGGTTTGCGACGCCCGCAAGCTTGCGGCCGGCAAGAGCTAGAGACTGGGCCATCTGGTTGGCGATAACGCCGCACCCGATCACAGCCCAACGAAGCTCGGGAGCCGTAAAGATATCATCGGGGAATGGCTTGTCCTGGACCGAAGTGAACGCTGCTTTTGCGGCTGCTTCGGCGTCGAGCGGAGCCTGTTTGGAATCTGCCATTATGTGCCTCCTGAGTCATCGGAAGTCCTTCATTTCCAACAGCCTTATATTCGCACAAATGCGCGCGCATTTGCTTGTATTTGCGTGTTTATTTGTTTATCGGTCATTATTTAACCATAGTTAGCAGATATTTGCGCGGCCATGCGCATCATCGCGCAAGACTCTGCGCGTAAATGCGCATGCGACAAACCTTGTGAAACATATAGGGGCGGAGCACCATAGCCCTAAAGACAGAGCCAGCTGCATTACTTCACCCCTCTGGGGGCACCAGACATCAAAGGACTGTCCCTAGGTGCCGCTTTCGTTGAAGCCTATCCCAGATGGCCAGATATACAAATCTAAAGACTGTCCCCATCAACTAGCCGTTTAAGAACATCCCCAACGACAAGTCATTTAAGTCTGTCCCCAATGAGTAGGGATAGAAAAAGGCCCGGGTGCCTTGGGGCATCCGGGCCTTTGCTAGCAACTTGATGTTGCGGGCAGCTTAGAACTTGTGGCCGCACTTCTTGCAGACGCGCAGCTTGTTCTTGCCGTCCTTCTCGTGACCGACGCGGGTAACCTTACCGCACTCGGGGCAAACGAGATTGACGTTGGAGGCGTCGATAGGAGCCTCCTGCGAAACGATGCCGCCCTGCTGGTTGGCAGCGTTGGGCTTGACGGCCTTCTTGACGACCGAAACGCCCTCGACAACGACCTTGTTCTCGGCGGGGAGAGCACGCAGGACAACGCCCTGCTTGCCGCGATCCTTACCAGAGAGAACCTGGACCTTATCGCCCTTCTTGATATACATATATCTCCCCTAACTACAGGGTCTCGGGAGCGAGCGAGACGATCTTCATGTACTTCTTGTCACGAAGCTCGCGAGCGACGGGCCCGAAGATACGGGTGCCGACGGGCGAACCATCGTTGTTGATGACAACGCAGGCGTTCTCATCAAAGCGAATGTAGGAGCCATCCTTGCGGCGGATCTCCTTAACGGTGCGAACGACGACGCAACGGACAACGTCCTTCTTCTTGACGTTGGCGCCAGGGGTAGCCTCCTGGACAGCACCGATGAACACATCGCCGATGCCTGCATAACGACGCTTGGAACCGCCAAGCACCTTGATGCAGCGAATCTTGCGAGCGCCGGAGTTGTCGGCGACGTTCAGCATGGTTTGCATCTGAATCATGGTAGATGTTCCTCCGAACTAAGAACCGAAGAGAGGTGCGCAGCCTTTATACGGCCCGTGGTATGCAAGCCAGGCATACGCACATCTTCGGAAACGTACAAGTCGTAAGAGCGACTGCTTATTTAGCGCGCTCGACGACCTCGATGAGGCGCCAACGCTTCATCTTGGACATAGGACGGGTCTCCATAACGCGGACGGTATCGCCCACGCCAGCCGTGCACTCCTCGTCGTGAGCGTGCAGCTTCTTGGAGCTGGTCATCATCTTGCCGTACTTGGGGTGACGCTTGCGCTCGGTGATGGTGACAACAATGGTCTTGGCACCGGAGACGGAGGTAACGACACCCGTACGGACCTTACGCGAGTTACGCGAATCAGTCATGTTCTCTCCTTAGGTCCTACTCGGCGACAGCGGACTTCTCCGCTGCGATCTCGCGGGCGCGCTGCTCCGTGAGGACGCGAGCGATGTCCTTCTTCACGGTGTTGACGCGAGCGGTGTTGTCCAGCTGGCTGGTGGCCATCTGGAAACGAAGGTTAAAGAGCTCGGCGCGCATTTCCTTCAGCTTCTCAACGAGCTGAGCGTCCGAGAGCTCACGAATCTCTGCGGGCTTCATTAGTTCTCCTCCTTGGCGGCGGCGGCGTCCTCAGCAGCCCACTTGGCCTCGAGAGCGGCCTCCTCAGCCATCTCCTTCTCGATGCGCTGCTCAGCGTTCTTAGCAGCAACAATCTTGGTCTTGATGGGGAGCTTGTGCTGCGCAAGACGCAGAGCCTCGCGAGCGACCTCCTCGGGAACACCCTTGACCTCGAACATGATGCGGCCGGGCTTGACGACAGCCACCCACTCCTCGGGGTTACCCTTACCAGAACCCATGCGAGTCTCGGCAGGCTTCTTGGTGATGGGCTTATCGGGGAAGATCGTGATGTAGACACGACCGCCACGCTTCATGTAGCGGGTCATGGCAATACGAGCGGCCTCGATCTGACGGTTGGTGATCCAATGGGCCTCGAGAGCCTGGATACCAAACTCGCCGAAATGCAGCTCGGTATTACCCTTGGCCTGGCCCTTCATGGAGCCACGCTGCACCTTGCGGTGAAGAATACGCTTAGGGGCAAGCACTACTGACCCCTCCTCTCGGAGTTACGACGACGAGGACGGGAAGAGCCCTCGAGTGCAGGGTTGGGAACAGGCTGGCCCGGGAGCTTCTCACCCAGGTAGATCCAGACCTTCACGCCGCAAGCGCCCATGGTGGTGCTGGCGACAGCCGTGCCGTAGTCGATCTTGGCACGGAGGGTGTGCAGAGGCACGCGACCCTCACGGTACCACTCACGACGGCCCATCTCGGCACCGCCGAGACGACCGGAGCACTGGATACGGATGCCCTTAGCGCCGGCCTTGCGGGCGGACTGGACAGCCTTGCGCATAGCGCGACGGAAGGCAACGCGGCCCTCGAGCTGCTCGGCAATAGACTGAGCAACGAGGTTGGCGTCGAGCTCGGGGCGCTTGATCTCGACAACGTCGACGGAGAGCTGGCCCTTGGAGACGCCAGCGACCTTCTCGAGCTCGGTGCGGAGGGTATCGATCTCGGCACCCTTCTTACCGATGACAACGCCGGGGCGAGCGGTGAGGATGATGACCTTCACCTTGTCGCCAGCGCGCTCGATCTCGACGCGGGAGACAGCTGCGCGGGAAAGACGCTTCTCGAGGTACTTGCGGATCTCGAGATCGTTACCGAGGGTCTTAGCGTAATCCTTCTCTGCGAACCAGCGGGAGCGCCAGTTCTCGGTGATGCCAAGACGGAAGCCGGTGGGGTAGACTTTCTGACCCATACAGCTTTACGCCTCCTTTCGAGGAGCAACGACGACGGTGATGTGGGAAGTACGCTTCAGAATACGAGAAGCGGAACCCTTGGCGCGGGGACGGATGCGCTTAAGCGTCGGACCCTCGTCAACATAGGCAGCGGCGACAACCAGGTTGTCGGCACGCAGACCGTTGTTGTTCTCGGCGTTCGCAACGGCGGAACGGAGAACCTTCTCGACATCCACGGCGACGGCGCGGTCGCAGAAGTGGAGGATGTCGAAGGCCTGAGCGACAGGCTTGCGGCGGATCAGATCGACCACCAGGCGGGCCTTGCTGGGGGAAACACGCACGTACTTGGCGACGGCGCGAACCTCGGTGGCCTCAGTTTCAATAGACTTAGTTGCCATTTACGGTTAACCCCCTATTTGGCCTTGTGGCCACGGAACGTACGAGTCGGCGCGAACTCGCCGAGCTTGTGACCAACCATGGACTCGGTAACATACACGGGCACATGCTTGCGGCCGTCGTGGACGGCGATGGTGTGACCAACCATCTCGGGGAAGATGGTGGACGCGCGGGACCAGGTCTTCACGACGTCCTTCTTGCCAGCCTCGTTCATCGCGGTGATACGCGAGAGAAGGCGAGTCTCCACGAACGGGCCCTTTTTGAGACTTCTGCTCATAAGTGCTTTCTCCTAAAACTCGGTATCCGAAATTACTTCTTACGGCGACGAATGATGTGCTGGTTCGAGACCTTCTTCTTCTTGCGCGTACGAAGGCCCTTCGTCGGCTTACCCCAGGGGGTAACAGAGGGACGACCAGAGGTGTGGTTCTTGCCCTCGCCACCGCCGTGCGGGTGGTCGACAGGGTTCATGACGGTACCGCGGACGGTCGGGCGCACGTTCATGTGACGCTTACGGCCGGCCTTGCCGATGACGATGTTGGAGTGATCGGCGTTGCCGACCTCACCGACGGTGGCGCGGCAGGTAACGAGGATGCGGCGCATCTCGGAGGAAGGCATACGGACGATAGCGTACTTGCCCTCCTTACCCATCAGCTGGCAGGAGTTACCGGCGGAACGGGCGATAGCAGCGCCCTCGCCCGGCTGGAACTCGACGGCGTGGATGAGCGTACCGACGGGAATGTCGGCGAGGGGCAGAGCGTTGCCCGGCTTGATGTCGGCGTCAGAACCGGACATGATGGTCTGACCGACCTCGAGGCCCTTGGGGGCCAGGATGTAGCGCTTCTCACCGTCAGCGTAGTGCAGCAGAGCGATGCGAGCGGAACGGTTCGGATCGTACTCGATCGTGGCAACCTTGGCGGGCACGCCGTCCTTGTTGCGCTTGAAGTCGATCACGCGGTAACGACGCTTCACGCCGCCGCCCTGGTGGCGGGTGGTGATGCGGCCGTTGTTGTTACGACCGGCCTTCTTGGGCAGGGGCTCGAGAAGAGACTTCTCGGGCTTGGTGCAGGTGATCTCGGAGAAATCGGAGATCGTCTGCCAACGCCTACCAGCGGAGGTCGGCTTAAGGTGCTTTACAGCCATTACAATCCCTTTCAATAGGAATCCGTTAGCCATCGCAGACAGGGATTCGAGGTTCTGCCTCGGGTGCGATGACACCGGACGTATACACGGTTCCGGGCGTGTCCATTTTATACGTCCAAAACCTTGAGCTCTCGCCTCCCCTATTTGGGAGGCATGAGCTCACTCAACAGCAGCGAGTCTTAGGCCTGGTTGCCAAAGACCTCGATGGTGTCGCCCTCGGCCAGCGTGACGATGGCCTTCTTCCAAGAACGGGTCTTGCCGGCGACATAGCGCACGCGCTTGGTCTTGGGCTTGACCGTCAGGGTGTTCACGCGAACGACCTTGACGCCGAAGATCTCCTCGACAGCGTCCTTGATCTGATACTTGTTAGCATCCTTGGCGACCTCGAACGTGTACTTGTTCAGCTCCATGCCGGAGAAGGAACGCTCGGACACGATCGGACGGATGATGATCTCGTGGGCGGTCATTTATGCAAGCACCTCCCCGAAGTGAGCGGCGATGTCGGCGGGCATCAGCACAGCGTTGTTGTTAACGAGATCGTAGGTGTTGGCCTCGTCGGCAGTGATGATGAACGTCTTGGGAATGTTGCGGAACGACAGGTAGGCGTTGACGTCCTCATCGCGAACGATGATGGTCAGACGCTTGCCCTCAAGACCGAGAGCCTTGAGCATGGCGACGGCAGCCTTGGTGGAAGGCTTCTCGAAGCCGTAGTCGTCGACGAGCACGAGCTCGCCATCGGCCAGCTTGGCGGACAGCGCGGAGCGCATAGCCAGCTTGACCTCCTTGTTGTTCATACGCTTAGCGTAGGAACGGGGCTTGGGGGCGAAGACAACGCCACCGTGACGCCACTGGGCAGCACGGATGGAACCCTGGCGGGCACGGCCGGTGCCCTTCTGACGCCAAGGCTTCTTGCCGCCACCGGAAACCTCAGAGCGACCCTTAGCAGACTGGGTGCCCTGACGCCAAGAGGCCATCTGGCACTTGACGATGTGGTGCATAACGTGGATGTTCGGCTCGATGCCGTACACCTCAGCGGCGAGCTCGGCCTCGGCGACCTTCTTGCCCTCGCTGTTCTTTACTTCAAACTTTGCCATTTAAGTGTTCTCCTTGGTATGACGCTGGGCTAAATGGGCTGGGCCCTTAGGCCATACGGATGGCGACGAGACCATTCTTGGCACCCGGGACAGCGCCCTTGACCAAGATGAGGTTCTGCTCGGCATCGATGCGGACAACGGAAAGGTTCTTGACGGTAACGCGCTCGTTACCCATGTGACCGGCCATCTTGACGCCCTTGAGGACGCGCGCAGGATAGGCGCACTGACCGATAGAACCGGGGTGACGCTGGAAGTGAGAACCATGCGTCATAGGACCGCGGCGCTGACCCCAGCGCTTGATGCGACCCTGGAAGCCCTTACCCTTGGAGGTACCGATGACGTCGACCTTCTCGACATCAGCGAAATCAGCGACGGTGACGACCTCGCCGACCTTGTGCTCCTCGCCGTTCTCGACGCGGACCTCACGAAGGAAGCGGACAGGCTCGACGCCAGCCTTGGCGAAGTGACCAGCCATGGGCTTGTTCACGTTCTTGGCCTTGATGTCGCCGAAACCGATCTGGACGGCGTCATAGCCGTCGGTTGCCTGAGTTTTAACCTGCGAGACAGCGCAGGGGCCAGCCTGGATGACCGTGACGGGAACGACGTTGTCGTCCTCGTCCCAAACCTGGGTCATGCCAATCTTGCGGCCGAGAATCATGCTGATCAAGATATGATCCCAACTCTCGCGTGGTCTTGGGACAATGCGTACACCACCGAGCGTACGCCCCTAGAGGACCACTACTTACACGACGTGCTCCCCAGCCTTGTATAGCGTCCGGACTACCTGACAACCCTATTAAGCAGGCATTTTGTCCAGCCAGAATACTCCCCTGGTTTCACACATCTGTTTAGTATACACGGCTGCGGGCGTATCCATCGAGATTCATATTTCACTCACATTGTTTACGCAGGTAAAGTGCGTGGAGTCTCCCGAGCTTGGCAGAGGGGCGGCGAAATATATTAAGTTTGCTGCTCTACAGTCCTGCGCAAGACGGAAAGCACATTAAGTGCTTTCCT
>CALDBJ010000029.1 GCA_937937835.1 uncultured Collinsella sp. | reverse complement strand
GAAACGCTTCCGCGCCCATCGACCTCGAAGAGGCGTATCTGCTGGCCTCGCAAGTCGATATGTGGCTGCATGTGGGTATGGCGAACACGCTCGACGAGCTGCGAGCCGCCTGCCCGAAGTTCACCGACACCCGGTGCTTCCGCAACGGATACGTCTATAACAACAACGCCCGCACGAATGCCGCCGGCGGCAACGACTACTACGAGTCGGCCGTGGTGAATCCCGACCTCGTGCTACGAGACCTCGTAAAGATATTCCACCCCGAACTGGTCGCAGAAGATTTCGTCTATTACAAGCAATTGAAATAAATGCGCTCCCGTTCCGTCCTATTATTTACCGCACTGGCTGCCCTCACCCTCTTCCTGTTTCTGCTGGATTTGGCGGTGGGGGCTGTCGCCGTGCCGCTCGGCGATGTTTGGGCGGCCCTGACGGGTGGCGATTGTCCGCGAGCGACGGCGAAAATCATACTGAATATCCGACTGATTAAGGCGGTGGTCGCGTTGCTGGCCGGAGCCGCCCTGTCGGTCAGCGGTCTTCAGATGCAGACCCTCTTCCGCAATCCCCTTGCCGGGCCTTACGTGCTCGGCATCAGTTCGGGCGCGAGCCTCGGCGTGGCACTCGTCGTACTTGCCGGTGTCGGCTCGTCGATAGGCATCGCTGGGGCGGCATGGCTCGGAGCGGCAATCGTGTTGGTTGTCATCGCCGCCGTCGGACACCGCATCAAGGATATCATGGTAATTCTGATTCTCGGCATGATGTTCTCGTCGGGAATCGGTGCGGTCGTCCAAATATTGCAGTATGTTGCCAACGATGAATCCTTGAAAATGTTCGTCATCTGGACGATGGGATCGCTCGGCGACGTGACCTTCAACCAGCTTGCGGTACTCATCCCGTCGATTATCGCCGGATTGTTGTTGGCCGTAATCACCATCAAGCCGCTCAACCTGCTGCTGTTCGGCGAGGAGTATGCCGTGACGATGGGGCTGAACGTCCGTCGCTCACGCGGACTGCTGTTCCTCTCCACGACGTTGCTGGCCGGCACGGTGACCGCCTTTTGCGGTCCGATAGGTTTCATCGGGCTGGCCATGCCCCACGTCACGCGGATGCTGTTCCGCAACAGAGACCATCGGGTGCTCGTGCCGGGAACCGTTCTTTCGGGTGCTTCCGTGCTGCTGCTTTGCGACCTCGTTTCCAAACTGTTCACCCTGCCGATCAACGCCATCACCGCATTGCTGGGAATCCCCATTGTGGTGTGGGTGGTCTTGCGCAACAAATCCGTTACAGCATGATAGAGTTACACGATTTTTCCATAGGCTACGGCGAGCGAACTTTGCTCTGCGAGGTGGAAGCCACCATAGAAAAGGGCAAACTGACAGCCCTTATCGGGCGCAACGGCACGGGCAAATCGACGCTGCTCCGCGCCATCGCCGGACTGAACCACCGTTATGCCGGTAGAATCCTGCTCGACGGGCATAACGCCGCTGATATGCGGGTTGTAGAGAGAGCAAGAACACTGGCATTCGTCACGACCGAGCGCACACGCATCGCCAACCTCAAATGCGAGGACGTCGTGGCTATCGGCCGCGCACCCTATACCAATTGGATAGGAAGGATGCAGAAGGCCGACACGGAGATCGTTATGCGGTCGCTCGCCTCGGTGGGCATGGAAGATTATGCGGAACGCACAATGGACAAGATGTCGGACGGCGAATGCCAGCGCATCATGATCGCACGCGCCCTTGCTCAATCCACGCCGATTATTCTGCTCGACGAACCCACCTCGTTTCTCGACATGCCCAACCGCTACGAATTGTGTACGCTACTGGCACGGCTGGCGCATGAAGAAAACAAGTGCATCCTTTTTTCCACTCACGAGCTGGATATCGCCCTGTCGCTCACCGATGCGATAGCCCTTATCGACCCGCCCTGCCTGTCGTGCCTGCCGACCGAAGAGATGCGCCGGAGCGGTTGCATCGAACGGCTGTTCCGTAATAATTCCGTGACGTTCGATACCGCAACAGGTTCCATTAAAGTGAAGCAATGAGCAAAGGATACATCACAGAGAATTTCACGACAAATATCAGCGTGGACGAATACATTTTACGTTTCCGAGATGAAAAACGCTTCATCGAGCTATGCAAGCAATGCTCCAACTACGGGAACAGTTGGGGATGCCCGCCGTTCGATTTCGATACCGGAGCATTTCTGCGCCAATACAAGTATGCCTATCTTATGGCTACCAAAATTGTTCCTATCGAAAAAGGCATCCCGATAGACAAATCACAAGAGTTAATCAGGCCTGAACGAATCAGGATAGAAAAAGAACTGTTGAAACTGGAACTCAGATTCGGAGGTCGGGCATTCGCCTATGTAGGAAAATGCCTATACTGTCCAGATTCCGAATGCGCCCGCAAATGCAACCGTCCTTGCCTGCATCCGGACAAAGTACGACCCTCGCTTGAAGCATTCGGATTCGATATAGCACATACCCTCTCGGAACTTTTCGGGATAGAACTGCTTTGGAGTAATAACGGTATTCTACCGGAATATCTTGTACTCGTAAGCGGATTTTTCCATAATTCGACAGAAAATATTATCAGTCATACGAATCGTAATCAGGATTCAGTAACCCTGTAATCTTATTACTCTCATTGATAACGTTATGATAGCCATTCACAAAAAAGTCCCTGCAATCCGAATTATGGATTGAGGGACTTGATAACAATGAATGTAAAAACTAAAAGAACAGCTCTACTTTCGTATGCCTGTTGGCTTCGACCGGCACATGGTCGGCTATTCCGCCCCTGCTTACCTTGACGATGCGTTCGATCGGTATGCCACGCTTTTCTAATTCTGCAACGATATGATCCGCTCTCAATGTGCTTAATGAACCATTAAGTATGGGAGTTCCAGTCGAACTGTCGGCCGCGCCGGTCACTTTCACGGATAATCCGTATTTCTTGGCCACGCGAGCCAGTTCATCAAGGTTAAGCATTTG
>CALDBJ010000028.1 GCA_937937835.1 uncultured Collinsella sp. | reverse complement strand
ACGAGCGGGGGCTCCTGTCTTTTTAGTGCCCTCGGATTGGGTCATAGTGTCTGTCGTTGCCAAAACATCGGCGCCATCTTTGTAATGTGAAAAGGGGCTGAACCTTTGTCACATTCGGTCTGCGGCGTTATTTTGTTTGGAGCGAGCGAGGGGGTTCTATGACAGTTCGTCGGCTATTTGGTGCTCGTAGAAGGCTTCGATTACGGCGTTAAGGTCGCGGGCGAAATCTTCCATGGTTCCGCGCCAGGTGGCGCGTCCCGGTTTTCCTTGGCCCACAAAGGCGGTTTGGATGCCGCAATCGGGGGACGGGAAGTCGCGTTTGGGATCGTTGCCCACCATAAGGACCTCGTGCGGCTCGAGTCCCATCACCTGAAGCTGCTCTAGATAGTAGGTGGCATCGGGCTTGCAGCGGGTGGTGTTTCCCATGTGCGTGACGAGCTCAAAGGGAGCGTCGGCCAGGTCGCCCCAACCCATGCGGCACTCGATGGCCCCCTGGGGAAAGCTGGGGTTGGTAAAGAGCGCGCAACGCAGCCCTGCGTCCTGTACGGCCTGGAGCGCGGCGTGTGCGCCCGGCATGGCGTGGGCGTTAATGACATCGTCATTCTTGTACGGAAGAACTTCGCGGTCGTAGTAGGTAAACGCCTCGTAGATGAGGGGATCGGAGAGGCGGATCCCGCATCGGCGCTCGACCTCTTCTTGGTAAAACTCAAGATTGGTGCGGTTGTCCGTGCCGCTGCGGCGATTGGCGTTGAGGTCGACCAGGATGGTGCCGAGGCGTGCCATCGTGCCACCGCGGCTGCGGCGACCGATATCCGCGAGCATCGAAGAGACATCCTTAAAATAGCGAAGGATGAACGCGTTGAGGTTGATGCTGAGAAGCGTCTCGTCCATATCGAAAACGACTGCTTTGAGCACGCGGGCACCTTTCTCGAAAAATCGATCTAGAATCGTTGGCTCCGGATACTTTACCCCAAAGCCGAATGCCTGGCTGGTTATCGTCAAGTTGCGGAGACGTGTGTTCATAAGATTACGAAAAAGTCTCCACACGAGTAAAAAATCGCAGTTCACGCTTGAAATCGAACTCATTTCCCCGTAACCTATACGAACGTGATTGCATAAGCGTCACATTAGTATCTGTCGGCTCCCGAGTGTTCCTAAACGTTGTGTGCTTGTCGCACCCTTCTGTAGGTCCTAGCAATCGGGGCCCCGTAGTTCGAAAGGGGTCCACCTTTGAGTGAGATTCAGAACTCGTCCATTTTCTCTCTTGACGATGTCAATGAGGAGGAGATGAACAACCTCATCGACGGTACGATTACCGACTTTGATGAGGGCGATCTCGTTAACGGCACTGTCGTTAAGATCGAGCATGACGAGGTGCTCGTTGACATCGGATTCAAGTCCGAGGGCGTTATCCCGGTCCGCGAGCTGTCCATCCGCAAGGACGCTAACCCTGCAGACATCGTTGCACTCGGTGATCCCATCGAGGCTCTGGTTCTCCAGAAGGAGGACAAGGACGGTCGTCTGGTCCTGTCCAAGAAGCGTGCCGAGTACGAGCGTGCTTGGAACCGCATCGAGGAGAAGTTCAACTCCGGCGAGAACGTCGAGGGCGAGGTTATCGAGGTTGTCAAGGGCGGCCTGATCCTCGACATCGGCCTGCGTGGCTTCCTGCCCGCTTCCCTCGTCGACCTCCGTCGTGTCAAGGACCTCACCTCCTACATGGGCACCCGCATCGAGGCTCGCGTCATCGAGATGGACCGCAACCGCAACAACGTCGTCCTCTCCCGTCGCGTCGTGCTCGAGGAGTCCCGTAAGGCCGAGCGCTCCGAGATCCTGTCCAAGCTCAAGTCTGGCATGCGTCTCCAGGGCACCGTTTCCTCCATCGTCGACTTCGGCGCCTTCGTCGACCTCGGCGGTATCGACGGCCTCATCCACATCTCCGAGCTCTCCTGGAACCACGTCAACCATCCTTCCGAGGTTGTCAAGGTCGGCCAGGAGGTCGAGGTCGAGGTTCTCGACGTCGATCTCAACCGCGAGCGCATCTCCCTGGGTCTCAAGCAGACCACCGAGGATCCGTGGCGCGCACTGGTCAAGAAGTACCCCGTCGGCGCTATCGTCGAGGGCACTGTGACCAAGCTTGTCCCGTTCGGCGCTTTCGTCGACCTGGGCGAGGGCATCGAGGGCTTGGTGCACATCTCCGAGATGGCCAACAAGCACGTCGATCAGCCTTCTCAGGTCACCCACGTGGGCGACAAGGTTCAGGTCAAGGTCATGGAGATCGACCTCGACCGTCGTCGTATCTCCCTGTCCATGAAGTCCGCTGCTGAGACTCTGGGCGTCGAGATCGAGGTTACCCCGCTTCCTTCCGAGAAGAAGGACGAGGAGACCGACGCCGAGTAAATCGGTTTGACGATCACTTGTTTTAAGGGATCCGTCCGTAATGGACGGGTCCCTTTTTGCATTTGGTGCCGAGATGCACGATGCTGCCCATGCTGTCCACAGGCTATTTGGTTGTCGCTGCATGAAAAAACGCCGACATCCCGCCTCGGGGAGGAGGCGGGAACGCACCGAGTAGACGGAGGGGTGCGGAGCGCGGTCGCGTCTCGACTGACGACGTTGCCCATCGACAGGACCATTGTAGCGCATGGCGGTTCTTGGTTTATCGTGTCGAGCGTTTGCGTTGTGCCATTGCCTGCGGCAACGGTGTGTTACACTCTTGCACTGCTGAGTGGGCCAGACGGTCGCGCGATGTGCTGCTTGCAGTACGCGTGAGGAAAGTCCGGGCTCCAGAGGGCGGGATGCCGGCTAACGGCCGGGCGGAGTGATCCGACGGAAAGCGCCGCAGAAAAGAAGACTCTCACCTGCGCCGCAAGGCGTAAAGGGAAAAGCTGAAACGGTGGTGTAAGAGACCACCAGCGTCGTGGCAACACGGCGGCTTGGCAAGCCCCATCCGGAGCAAGCGCGAATAGGAACGCTATGGGCCGGCCCGGTCCGCGTTCGGGTAGCGTGCGTGGAGCTGCACGGTAACGTGCAGACAAGATAAATGACCGTTCACGACAGAACCCGGCTTATAGGCCCACTCGGCACTTTGTTGACGCTGCGACGGCGTCAGCTGGCCGATTTGGCGCTCATTCGTCGGTCGCCGCCATAAGGCGTGCTCCCTCCTCTTTCGGGCCAAATCGACTCAGCTGACGCCGTCTCGCTGTTTTTGCCTGGTCATCGGCGTCGGCGCTCTATTTACCGGGGTTATCGGTGCGGCCTTTGCCGTATTATTGAGGCTGTTTGTTGCTTTGCTTGTTGTTGAGGGGCTTTGTTGGACAGCTATTTTACTCTGCAATCGAATATTGAGGCTACGGGCGAGTTCGTTGACCGCAAGAGCCGGTTTATTGCCCAGCTGGTCCATATTGAGTCCGAGGATGAGGCGAATGCCTTTATCGAGATGGTTCGCAAGCGTCATTACGACGCTCGACACAATGTTCCCGCGTGGATTTTAGTCGATGGACGCGAGCGCCAGAGCGATGATGGTGAGCCGAGCCGCACGAGCGGTATGCCGACGCTCGAGGTGTTGCGCGGCGCAGAGCTCAAAAATGTTTGCTGCGTGGTGACGCGCTATTTTGGTGGCACGCTGTTGGGACCTGGTGGCTTGGTGCGCGCCTATACTGCGGCGACGCAGGCGGCGGTGGCAGCTGCTCGGGAGGCCGGGCAGATTGTCGAGATGACGAGTGTCGTGCCTGTTGACGTGCATGTGGCCTATCCGCAGTATGAGCAGGTGCTTCGTTTGGCGCAGGATTCGGGTGCCAAGGTTTCGGATACCGATTACGCGGATGCCGTGACACTTCACCTGGTATTCAAAGCGGGGGAGCAGGAGCAATTTTGCGCCAAGATGCGCGAGCTTATGGCGGGGCGCGAAGAGATCGAGGTCGGCGCTCCCAAATTTGCCGAGTTCTAACGGCGACGGCCGGCGTTTTTTTGGATGGATCCCAAACGCGCCGGCCGTCGTTTTATGTTGCTGCCGTTTACTCGGCGAGCTGCTTTAGCACATCGCAGGCGATCTCGATGGCATCGTCGATGCAGCCGGGGCAGCTGCGGAGCGGACCCTTATCCGATCCGATGCCCTTGAGCGTGCCGCAGACGGTCGTCGTGTTCTTCTCGCCAAATCGCTTGGCAATCTCGCGCGACAGCTTGTAGGTCTGGCCTTTGGTCTTGGGGTTCTCCATGCCGTCGCTCATTACAAAGCCCATTATGGCAACAGCGCCCGAGATGGCGCCGCAGGTCTCGGTCATGCCACCCATGCCGGCGCCAAAGCCCTCGGTGAGGGTAAAGGCAGTCTGGGGGTCGAGCCCGACGGCAGGTGCGAGCGTGCAGGCAACGGCCTGGGCGCAGTTAAAGCCACGGGCGTGGTATTCGGCAGCTTGAGCCTGACAGGCGGTGATGTCGAGCTGGGCCGTATCGATTTGCTTCATCGTTGTCTCCTTGGTTACGGTGTACCCGCCTATGGTACCCGTGACGGGGTATGTAATCATCGAGAGCTTCATGTATGCCTCATTTTTATCTATCGAGCAAATGCCCAAGGCTTGAGATAAATACCCCTGATCAATTTGTCCTATAACCTACCTTGTGGATGGGTTGAGAGGGGTGCAGGGTAGCGGTATCGTGAACCAAATGAAACGTAACCCAGGCTAGGGAGCTAGATATGAGCGAGCAGACCATCGGTACCACATGTGTTCAGGGCGGCTATCACCCGGGAGATGCCGAGCCGCGCCAGGTGCCCATCTACCAGTCCACCACGTGGAAGTACGACACGTCCGAGCACATGGGCAAGCTGTTTGACCTAGAGGAGTCGGGCTACTTCTACAGCCGTCTGCAGAACCCCACGTGCGATCTCGTTGCCGCCAAGATCTGCGAGATGGAGGGCGGCACCGCTGCGATGCTCACGAGCTCGGGCATGGCTGCGAATTTCCTCGCGATTTTTAACGTGGCCGGTGCCGGCGATCATGTGGTCGCGAGCTCTGCTATCTACGGCGGTACCTACAACCTGCTCGCCCATACTATGGAGCGCATGGGTTTGACCTGTACCTTCGTTGCCCCCGACTGCACCGACGAGGAGCTGGAGGCTGCCTTTCAGCCCAACACAAAGCTCGTCTTTGGCGAGACCATCGCCAACCCCGCCCTTGCCGTGCTCGATATTGAGCGCTTTGCCAAGGCCGCGCACGACCACGGCGTGCCGCTGATGGTCGACAACACCTTCCCGACGCCCGTGATGTGCCGTCCCTTTGAGTGGGGCGCCGACATCGTCACGCACTCCACCACTAAGTACATGGATGGCCATGCGGCCTACCTGGGCGGCGTGATCGTCGATCACGGCCAGTTTGACTGGATGGCCCATGCAGATAAGTTCCCGGGTCTCACCACGCCTGACGAGAGCTATCACGGCGTGACCTATGCCGAGAAGTTCGGTCGCGAGGGCGCCTTCATTACCAAGGCCACCGCGCAGCTCATGCGCGACCTCGGCCCCATGCAGAACCCGCAGGCGGCCTTCTTCCTGAACAGCTCGCTCGAGAGCCTGCATGTACGCATGCCGCGTCATTGTGAGAACGGCCTGGCCGTTGCCAAGTTCCTGCAGAGCCATCCCAAGGTGCGCTTCGTGAGCTATCCGGGCCTGGAGGGCGATAAGTACTATGACCTGGCTCAGAAGTACATGCCCAACGGTACCTGCGGCGTTGTGAGCTTTGGCTTTAACGGTGGTCGCGCGGCGGCCGAGACCTTTATGAAGAGCCTCAAGCTCGCCCAGATCGCCACGCACGTGGCCGATGCCCGCACTTGCTGCCTGCATCCCGCTAATGCCACGCATCGCCAGATGAACGATGAGGAGCTCATCGCCTGTGGCATCTCCGCCGACATGGTGCGCCTGTCGTGCGGCCTCGAGGACACGGCCGATCTGATTGCCGACCTTGAGCAGGCACTCGAGCAGTGCTAGGCTAGCTCCGTACAAGGTGCCGATGCTGGCAGAAAGCTTCGGTGACCTTTCGTTCCGATTCCGTAGGCGGGACCCCAATCGCGGCTGTTTGCAGGCGATCGGGGCCCCGTTTTTTGCGTTAGGCCGCTCGAAAGGATGGATATGGAGAAAACTGCAGAGCAGTTGCGCCGCGAGCACATTGCTCTAGAGGGCGACACCCATGGCAAGAACAAATGGGCGATTCTGTTTACCGTGCTCATCATGACGTTTATGGTGTGTTTGGATTCGACCGTCGTGACCGTGGCGTTGCCCGTGATGCAAAAGGAGCTGGGCGTGGGCCTCGACCGCATCCAGCTGGTGAGCTCGGTGTACCTGCTTGCGACATGCGTGGCTATGCTGCCGTTTGGCCGCTTGGGCGACGTGCGCGGCAAGGTGGGCGTATTCCAGCTGGGCGTAATCGTTTTTACGGCCGGCTCGCTGCTTTGCGGCCTTTCGGGTTCGCTCGAGGTTCTTATCCTGGCACGCATTGTTCAGGGCGTCGGTTGCGCGGCGGCCATGGCTAACAACATGGGTATCATCACCGAGTCGTTTCCGGCGCGCGAACGTGGCCGTGCCATGGGTATTCTCGCGACCTTTGTGGCCCTCGGCATGATGTGTGGCCCCGTGCTTGGCGGCATGCTGGTGGCAAGCTTTCCCTGGGAGAGTATCTTCCTCATCAACCTGCCTATTGGCGTGATCTCGTTTATCGTGGGGCTCTACACGCTGCCGCATGTTAAGCCGGAGGCCGGCGAGCGCCCCATGTCCCTGATCGAGGCCGCTCGTCGCTGCTTTGCAAATTCGGCCTTCACCATCAACCTTGTCTGCATGCTCATCGTGTTCGTTGGCATTGGCGCATCCGAGTTTATTCTGCCGTTCTATTTTCAGGACGCCCACGGCTTTGGTTCCGACATTTCCGGATTGCTCTTTTTGGCGCTGCCGATGGTGAATGCCTTTATCGGGCCGCTTTCGGGTACGGTTTCGGACCGTGTTGGCTGCGAGGGCCCTACGGCGGTCGGCCTGGGCGTGTATGTGTGCGGTCTCTTTGCGGTAAGCACGCTCGACGAGCGCTCTTCTATCCCTGTGATCGTGTGCTGTGTCGCGTTTATGTCGTGCGGTACGTCGGTTTTCCAGAGTCCTAACAACTCGTTGTACATGGGCTCGGCTCCGCGCGAAGCACTCGGCTTTGCGGGTAGTCTGGGTAGCCTGGCGCGTTATGCGGGTATGGCACTCGGCATTACGGTGGCGTCGAATATCCTGTATGGACAGATGAGCGTGGCGATGGGCGAGGCCGTGACCAGTTTTGTTGCAGGACGTCCGGATGTGTTCCTGGTTGGTTTCCGTTCGGTGTTCTATGTGTTGATGGCTGTGGCCGCTGTGGGCTTTGCGCTTGCCATGGTGCGTTTGGTGAAGATGCGCGCCCGCCATTAGCGTGTTGGGAGGCTGTCTGCCACGATTCGCGCCGTCCCAAAAAGACTGGTTTGTGGTGCGA
>CALDBJ010000027.1 GCA_937937835.1 uncultured Collinsella sp. | reverse complement strand
AAGCACATTAAGTGCTTTCCTTTGCGTGCGGAACTCGCGACAAACTTAACCCCCGCCCTCAGCCCCGGAGACCCTCCCTGCCGTCACATTATTCAACCAGTTTTGCGGGCGTGCGCCGCTGCGCGGCTAGCCCGCGTGCTCCTCGGCGGGGTTGGTCTGATGGATCTTGCTGAACTTCCGCCTTTGGCTCATAAAAAACGGGAGATGCGATCTGCATCCCCCGTTTTTGTTGCGGTTAGTCTAAGTCAATAAATTTGGTGCTCAGAATCTTGCCGTCCTTGACGAGCATTCTGGCCATGGTGGGGCCTCGGGTGCCTCTGGGGTAGCTGGCGCTGCCCGGGTTGAGGACTAAGCAACGGCCCACTTGGGCTTCTTTGGTTACGTGGGTGTGGCCGTTGATGGCTACGTCTACGGATCCCACCGGAAGGTCTTCGCGGTAGTGGGCTACGGCGAATTTGAGGCCTTCGTAGGTAAAGAGTGCAAGACGGTCTACATCGGGGCCGTAGTCACGGTAGTAATCGTTGTTGCCCAGTACGGCCCGCACGGGGGCGATGGTGCATAGGTGCTCGTAGTCTATCTCTGACGTGAGGTCGCCGGCGTGGATGATCAGGTCTGCGCCCTCAAGCTCATCCAAGAGCGCAGGCGATAAATAGCCGTGGGTGTCCGAGATGATGTCGATACGCTTGGCGCTTGCACTGTTCATGGGATCCCTTCCACAAAAAACGATTCGGCAGATACATACAAAAAAGGCCCCACGGCTCCGCAGACGATGGGTCTACAGGGCTGCGGGGCCAGTGTGCTAGAGACTCAGAGCCTTCTTGAGCGGCACGACGCGGCGGCGCGAAACCGGCACGCGTTCGTCGACGCCCGTAATGCCCAGCTGGATGGCGCCCGAGGGCACCGTCTCCACATCCGTGACGCACGCCAAGTTGACGATATAGCGGCGGTGAACACGGAAGAAGCCAAAGTCGCAGAGCTTGGCCTCAAACTGCGCCAGCGAGGTCGTCGACAAAAAGCGATCATCGACGGTATAGATGCAGGAGTAATCGTCCTTGGCCATGATAAAGCGAATGTCGTCCACGGGAATGAGCACCTTGCGGCCGCCCTTTTCCACCGGGATACGCTCGATGGTCACCTTGCTGTCCGTAACCGGCTTGGAGCGTTGCATGACCTTCTCAATCGCGCGATCCAAGCGAGCTTCCTCGACCGGCTTCATCAGATAATCGACGGCATCCACGTCGAATGCCTCGACCGCATGGTCACTATACGCAGTCACAAACACGATCGCCGGCGGATTTTTGAGCTTATGCAGCGCCTCGGCAAGTTGCAGGCCCGAGGCACCGGGCATCGAGATATCGAGAAACACGACATCCACGCGACTTTCCATAAGCATCTCGATGGCGGAGCGGACGCTCGACGCCTCCGTGATCGTGCCGATCTTGCCCGTTTGCTCGAGCAGGAAGCGAAGCTCCGAGCGAGCCGGCGCCTCATCATCCACAATCATCGCACGCAGCATAGGGATAAAACCTTTCGTCAACTAACTACGCCGGGCATCCGCCGCATGACGTTGAGCCCGTAGCCTTTTATTTTACTCTTGAATGTCAAAGATGCTCTCTGACAAATCAAGATGAAGGAGCACTTTGGTGCCCTTGCCCGGCGCCGATTCGACACGCGTATAGGAGTGCGGCCCATAAAAGCGATGGATGCGCTCCGAAATATTGTGCATGGCCACACCGGCGCCGCCACCCTGGGGAGAGCTGGCGTCGGGACGGGCAGAGCGCTCGTCAAACAGTCTGGCGGCGGTACCCTCATCCATGCCCACGCCATTATCGGCCACGGCAATCAAGATTGCATCCTCGCCGTCTTGGTGAACGGTCACGTCGATCCTCAGGGCGTCGTCATCGCCCATACCATGACGTACGGCGTTCTCGACAATCGGCTGGATCACGAACGCCGGCACCAGCGTATCTTCCACGTCCTCGGACACATCGAACGTCGCAAGCACGCGGTCCTCGCCAAAGCGGGCCTTCTCAAAGGTAAGGTAGCGCTTGGTCTGTGCAACCTCGCGCGAGACCGGAATGAGCGATCCCGAGTTGTCGAGCGTGGCACGATAGAACGATGAGAACTCACGAAGCAGTTCGCGGGCCCGCAGCGGGTCGGTGCGCGTAAACGATGCAATGGTGTTCAGCGTGTTGAACAGGAAGTGCGGGTTAATCTGCGCCTGCAGCGCACGCACCTCAGCGCGCGCTGTGAGTTCCTTTTGCACCTCGAGCTCGTGGATGGCGAGCTGCGTGGACAAGATCTCGGCAAAGCCCGAGGCAAGCGCGTACTGGGTACGGTCGACGGCGCGAGGGGTCTTGTAGTAGAACTTGAGCGTGCCGACGGTACGATCGCCCACCTTGATGGGGGCGATAATGCCGGCGGGGACTTGGTTGTGCGAGCCATCCGAGCCCACGACATCCACCATACGGTTGAACGACTGCACGATGCCATGTTCGATAACGTAGCGCGTGGCAAGCGTGTGGATGGGAGAATCTGGCAGTAGTTTTTCCTCAAACTCGCCCGCGCAGGCCAACACGTTGCCCTCGTCGGTGATGGCCACCGTCATGGCGCGCGTCTCGGGCAAAATGCGCCGGCACACCAAACGCGCCGACTCCTGCGTCAGACCGCCCTTAATGTCCTCAAGCATGGCCGAGGCCACCGAGAGCGTCTCCTCGGTGTACTGGGAGCGCACCGAATCGGGATTGAGCGTCAAAAAGATAAAGATGCACAGGAAGATGCACAGCAGCGCGCAGGCAATCACCGTGGCGATCGGCTCGATACCGGTCACCAAGGCAAAAATAAAGTACACCAGCACGCAAATGGCGCAGGCAACGGCAATGATGCGAAAGATTGATATTGAACTATCGCGCTGGGCGCGGCGGTCGATCATTCGGCCCCCTCCAGGATACTGATCAGTTGTGCGTCACGCCAAAGCCCGTCCATGATCTTGGGCCAAAAGCTCTGGAAACGCAGGTAGCTTGCAGCGTTTTGGCGCGCATAGGCCTTTGCCTCGCCGATACCATGGCGCCAAATGCGCAGGTAGCCCTCATGCTCGCGGGTAAACACGCTGCGGACCATAGCGGTCTTGCGCACGCGGTCGTCGAGCTCGCGCGAAATCCACGGGCCCGGGTAGGGCATGAGCGATGCCGCCGTAACGGGAATGAGCTCCTTTTGATGCGCGGCGAATGTCAACTTGGCCCGTTCGTAGTACCAACGGTATACATCCTGCATAAAGCGCGGTGAGCGCTTTTCGGACTCCGGAGGCAGATGGCGCACGGTCCACTCGTTATCGAACCACACGTCGTAGCCAAACATGCGCATGTTAAAGAGGTAATCCAAGTCCTCGCCGCGGGTGATAAACGGGTCAAAGGCTACACGCGTAAAGGCGCGGGCGTGCAGGGCCATCAGGCCGCCGCACACGTAGTTGGAGCGCGAGATGCGGGTGCCCGAGAGCGCCTTTTTCATCCAACGGTTGAACTCGATGCGCTTGGTCCACCAACGATGGCAGATGCCCGCCTTGTCCGTGGAAGCCAGCGGCGAGCCGTCGCGATCGTAGAAATAGCCGCTCTTGACCAAGATCGGCAAGCCCTGACGCGTCTGCTGCCCCAACGCATAGGTCGCGCGCTTCATAAAGTCGGCGTCGATGACAGTCTCATCGTCATCCAAAAAGATAACCGCGTCATGCCCCAGCACAGCGGCACAGGCTAGCCCCATGTTGCGGATGGCACCGTAGCCTCGCAGGCTCACGCACTCGCCCGAACCCTTGGGCGCGATCTGAGCAACCCGGTCTGCAATGCGCGAGGCCTGGGTGTTGGTGACAACGGTGACCTTGAGCGTGGGATGCGCGTCGACAATCTCGTGCACGCGCAGCGACACATCGGCTGTGGCAGAAACGGGACAGACCACCAAAAGGATGATGCGCGGGATGTCACGTACCTGCTCAAGCGAGGCCAGACAGCGGTCGAGTTCGGGATTGTCGGCGTTGAGTCGCGTCGAATGGTCATAGGTGCCAGGGGCGTTTGCGCAAGCGTCATCGCCCGCCCAATACGTTGGAATCACGACCGTGGCGTTCATGCCTTACCCTCCCTGCAACACAAAAACGGGACGCCGCCAAACACAGGCGACGCCCCGCGACCTAGCTGATTCCATCATACCCACTTGGGCAAATCATTGCTCGCAAGTCGCAATGTTTATTGCGGATAACCCCAAAAGAGTACCGTGGACAGGCACAATAGCCGCTCGCTCCTATGCGGCATGCTCTGCCGCCCGAGTCATGCGGGACAGGCGGACCAGCAGCATAAAGCCAACGATCAGCAGCACGCCAATGGAAAGGACGCCCAGCGACGGGTTGTCGGTCAGCGAGGTGACGACCGACACTAGGAAAGTGCCCATAACGCTTGCATAACGACCGAAGATGTCAAAGAAGCCGTAGTACTCGTTGGACTTTTCCTTGGGGATAATGCGGCCAAAGTAGCTACGGCTGAGCGCCTGCACGCCGCCCTGGAACAGGCCGACCATAATGGCAAGCACCCAAAACTCAAAGGCGGTCTTTAGGAAGAACGCGGCGAACAGCACAATGCCCATATAGGCGGCGACTGCCACCAAGATCATGTTGAGCGTGCCCACGCGGCCGGCGAGCTTGCCGTAGATGATGGCGGACGGAAAGGCCACGAACTGCGTAACGAGCAGCGCCAGGACCAACTGGGTCGAATCGATGCCCAAGGCCGATCCGTAGCTGGTTGCCATGGAAATGACCGTGTGCACACCGTCGATATAGAAGAAGAACGCGATCATGTAGACCAGCACGGTCTTGTTGTGGGCGATCTCGCGCATGGTGTGTCCGATCTCGGAGAACACACCGCCCACGATGTGGCCGATAGTGTCCTCGGGACCGCGCTCGCGACCGTACTTTTGCTTATAGGTGCGAATGAGCGGCAGGGTAAAGATGAGCCACCAGGCACCAGTGATGATAAACGACAGACGCGTTGCCAGCATGGTAGGGACGCCAAGAGCGGGACCACCCATGATGAGCGCCAGGCAGATGACGAACGGCACGGTGGAACCGATGTAGCCCCAGGCATAGCCCGAGCTGGACACGGCGTCCATGCGCTCGTCGGTGGTAATGTCGGGCAGCATGGCGTCGTAGAACGTCATAGAAGAGTTAAGGCCGATGGTGCACAGCACGTACACGGTCAAAAATGCCATGGCGGACATTGGGATAGCCTGCGCCAAGCAAAGCACCAGGCCCGTGAGGAAGAAGCCCAAGAAGAACTTGATCTTGTTGCCGGCGTAGTCGGCAAGCGCGCCCAGAATGGGCATGAGCATGGCGATGACCAGCGAGGCGATCGTCTGCGCATTGCCCCAGGCGACCACCAGGTCGGCCGAAGAAGCGCCGGTATTGATGGCGTTAAAGTAAATGGGCACCACCGAGGTATTGAGCAGCACGAGGGCCGAATTGCCCACATCATACATAACCCAGTTACGCTCGAGCTTGGTGTATTTCATGGACAGGGACCCTTCGTATTCGCCCGATATGCAGTTAGTTCATCGTACCCCAATTGTCCAGAACCGCCGGTAAGGATTCGGCAAAGGGGCACGCACGGGCCCTATTCCTCGCGGTCGAACTCCTCATCGGCTTCGAGCACGCGACCGCTGTAGTTGACGTGACTGGTCACGGCATCCATGTCACCGGTCTCGATAAAACGTGCGACCGTGCACTCGTAATCGACCAGCGCGCGATCAAAGACCTCGGGGAAACTCTCGTTCGAGACCTCGTCGGTAAAGGGATTCTTCCATGTCAGATGGCCCAGGTTACCGGTGCGCTCGGGCAGCTCCGTCGTCACGCGATGGGCAAGGCCGTCGAGCAGCGAATAGTCGTGCACCAAGCCCTCAACCAGCGAGATCGTGCGTGTCTTTGCGGAGCCGGCCGGCTCAATCGCGCGGTAAAGTCGCTGCATATTGGCAACGGCAGCACCGTACTCCCCCGCCGGAATGTCAATGCCGTACACGCGTCCGGCAACATAGCTCATCAGCACGCCGGCCACGCGATTGATGCGATCGGTGGTGACGATCTCGCCCGCCGGCGGGTAATCGTCGACCGTAGCGCCATCGCGTTTAAGCTGCAGCATCAGTACATCCAGGTCGCTCTCGATCACGGCATGGACCTGACTGCTCGAATCCTCAAGCTCTGAATCGGACTCCACGATGCCAAACTGCTGCTCATAGACAAAGGGATGGGCGTTGCGGTCGAGCACGTAATGAGACAGCAGGCCCAGCGCAAAGGCGCGACCCAAGCTGGCATCGCGCGGCAGCAGATGCGACACGCCGTCGCGCAGGCACGCGAACTGGCGAGACATGCGCGACCGATGCATGACCTGCGCCAGCAGCGTGCAGTCGGAAACACGCGGTGTCAGAATGTGAAAGAAAAACGGGTCGGGGCCTTGGTTGCCCAAGATAAAGGCAATGCGCTCTTCATCGGACGTGATGACGCCCTGCGGAAGACGGTCGATGCTTTCCTCGCCAAACAGATGATGGGTGATAAGCGCGGGCATAATGATCCTTTCGATTTCATTCGATGCCACCCATTATGCCCACCGCGCGCCCATGCCAAACCTGCGATGGTAAACGACGGCACGCAAGCCTCTTACGCAAGCCCCAGGTGCGACTTGACCTCGGCGGCACGACGACGGGACACCGGTACCGTCGAGTTCACGCGGTCGAGCCTGAGCTCCATCAACCCCGTGGAGCCAATCTCAACATTGTGCACGTCTTCCAAATTGACCAGGTAGCTGCGATGAACGCGAATAAAGCCCTCAGAGTCCAAGCGACGCTCGAGCGAAGAGATCGACTCATTGATCAGGTACGTTCCCTCGGCGCAGATGGCGTTGCAAAAATCGGCGCGCGCCTCAAAGTAGCAGACGTCTGCGGCGGGAATGAACACCTTTTTGCCCCCGCGATCCACCGTCAGGCGCAAAGGCTGGCGCGGAGCATGGACGACACGGCGAGCGCCCAGGGCAGTCTCGATCTTGTCGAGCGCCTTTGACAAGCGGGCATCCTCGACCGGCTTGACGATGTAATCGACAGCATCGAGGTTATAGGCATCGGCCGCATACTCGGCAAATGCCGTCACAAACACGACCACCGGCGGCGTCTTTAGGTTCTGCAGCGTCTCGGCAAGCTCAATTCCCGAGCGACCGGGCATGGTAATGTCTAAAAACAACACGTCGGGCCTGTTCGACAGAATCGACTCCACGGCTTCGGTGACATTGCCCGCCTCGGCAATCTGACCCACACGCGTATCCTTTTCCAACAGATAGCGTAGCTCAGCCCTAATTGGAGGTTCGTCATCAACCACCAAGATGTTCCAGCCTTCGGACATATGTGCTTCCCCTCTTTTTCTCTCAATCCAACCGCGTGCTACGCCGTCAACGGCGCGGGCTCATGCGGCTCGCCGTTCAGCTCGACGATGACCTGCGTTCCCACGCCCTCCTGGGACTTCACGCGCATGCCGGAATCTTCTCCGTAAAAGAAATGGATGCGCTGAAGCACGTTGAAGAGCGCCAGGCCGCAACCTCGCTTGGCGGAGCCGTCGGCGGTAATGCTCTCGGGCTCCTCTCGGCGATGTTGCTCAAACAGATGCGCGCAGACCTCTTCGCTCATACCGATGCCATCGTCCTCGACGATGATCTCCAAACCGTCATCGGTCTCGAAAGCCCTAACATGAATAGAAAGCGGCTCGGTCTCGCGCTGCGCGTGTTTGATGCAGTTTTCGAGCAACGGCTGCAAGATAAACGGCGGCACCATGCAATCGCGCACCTCAAAGTCGATATCGACCGAGACGCGCAAACGGCCGTCGCCATACCGGGCCTGCATAAGATTGATATAACGAGTACCCTGTTCCACCTCGTGCTCGAGCGTGGTGAGCGTATCGGAATCAGAAAGCGTCTGACGATAGTAGTTGGAGAAGTCGATCAGCAGCGACCTGGCCTTGTCCGGCTCGGTACGCACGAGCGACACGATGGTGCTGATGGTGTTAAACAGAAAATGAGGATCGACCTGCGATTGCAAGGCGCGCAGCTCCACGCGGGCCGTAAGCTCGTCCTGGCGCTCGAGCTCAAAGCTCGCAAGCTGCGTGGAAATGAGGTCGGCAAAGCCCGAGGCAAGCGCCGTCTGGCGCATATCGATGCTGCTCAGACGGGGATAATACAGCTCGAGCGTGCCCACGCAATGCCCGCGCACGGTAAGCGGTGCGACAATACCGGCGCGCAGGCGCGGAAAGTAGCCACCCGTCTCGGTCGAGGCATCGCGCGAGAACACGCTTTGCTCACCGCTGTTGATCACGTTGAGCGTAGTCCGCAGTACCACCGGGGTGCCCGCGGGGCATTTTGCCGAGTCCTCGCCCCAGCTCGCCAACACCTGCTTGCCGTCGGTAAAGCAGATGGCAGAGGCGATAGTTTCGGACAGGATGATCTTAGAGGCGCCCAGGGCAGCTTCGGGCGTAAGGCCGCGCGACGTGTAGGCGAATATTTTTGATGCGATGGCGAGCGTGCGGTCGGTTGCGCTCGATGTGAGGTCGTCGGGAACGACAAAGACGTACGAGAAGAAGAAGCACAGCATGACCAAGCCGGCAATGACGACAACGGCCGGAACGGGATTGGGATTATCGGTTAGATCCCAGATGAGCAGCAGGATAAGCAGCGGAACGACAATACCGAGCAAGATGGCTTGAACCACATGCTGAGCGGTACGAAAGACCTTGGTAGAGTTGTAGCTCTTGCCCAGAATCAGCCTATTGAGATCCACTGTCATCCCCTTCTTACTGACGCACCCCATAGCAATAAAGAGGGCCGCAAGCGACCCTCTCCATTGCATTATGCAATCAAATACTGTGTTTTACATCAAGCCATCGATGAACGGTAGCTTAGGCGCTGTACTTGTTTGCCTCGCCGAAGGTGCCGGCCTCGACAATCCAGCCGTCCTTCATGATGACGTCCATGTTGTCGGTGTTGAGCACGTGGATGTCGGCGGCGACGTCACCGTTGACGACCAGCAGGTCGGCGCACTTGCCGGCCTCGATGGAACCGGTCTCGTCCTCGATGTGGCACATCTTGGCACCGTTGAGGGTGGCGCAGGTGATGGTCTCGACCGGGGTGAAGCCGATCTTGTCGACGAACTCGTACATCTCCTCGATGGAGCAGGTGCCGTACGGGGTGACGAAGGAGAAGGAGTCGGAGCCGATCGTCATGACGACGCCGCGCTTCTTGGCCTCGCGCAGGCAGTCGTAGTTGCGCTGCAGCTCCTTCTCGACCAGGGTGCCCTCGTACTTGTCGTGCAGCTCGGGGACGTAGACGGGCGGATAGGTGGCGTACCAGGTGGGCAGGAAGGCGATCGTCGGGGTGAAGAAGGTGCCCTGCTCGGCCATGAGGTCCATGGTGCGCTCATCGATATCGAAGCCGTGAATCAGCTGCTCGCAGCCAAAGCGAACGGAATCGTAGGCAGCGGCGTGGTTGTTGTAGCAGTGGCTCCACACGGGGATGCCGACCATCTTTGCCTCTTCGACCACGGCCTGAATCTCCTCGGAGCAGTAGTGCTGGTCGCGGCCGGAGTCCCAGCGCCAGATGCCGCCACCGGTAGCCCAGATCTTGATGGCATCGGGGTTCTCGCGTAGGCGACGACGGACGGCCTTGCGCAGATCCCAAGGACCGTCGACCTGATCGCCCCAGGGGTGCGATTCCTTGTTGAGCTCTTGGCTGCAGTGGTGGGAGTCGCCGTGGCCGGCAACGCGGCAGAAGCCAAGGCCGGTGGCCAGAACGCGCGGGCCCTTGAAGACGCCCTTGTCGATGCAGTCACGGATCTGGATACCAAAGCGGCCGATCTCGCAGACGGTGGTGAGGCCGTGGGTGAGGCAGTCGTAGGCCTGCTTGACTGCGACAGCCTGCTTCTCGAGGAGCGGCTGCATGACCCAGTCGGTGTCATCATCGGTCAAGTTGCCCGAGAAGTGCAGGTGGGTGTCGATCAGGCCGGGAAGGACGGTCTTACCGGCGGCGTCGATGACCTCAACGCCCTCGGGAAGGTCCTGCATGGCGCCGGCGTACTCGATCTTGCCGTTGTCGTCGACGAGAACGAGGGAGTTCTCGACCGGCTCGGCACCGGTACCGTCGATGAGCTTGCCGCCAACGATTGCATACTTAGTGGACATGGTTCCTCCTTATGGATCCATATAGTGGGCGAGGCCGTGTTGGGTTAAGGCCTCACAAAGCTACCCAAGTGGTGCCGGGTTCGGTGCGCGGAAGAGAGGGTCCCGCGCACCCGATCCGCCCCGGCTAGGCGTTACTTTTTGCGGGAATTGGTGAAAGCCATGAGGGCCAGGCCAATAGCCAACCAGCCGATCACGATGCTCCACTCCACCATGTTGAGGGAGGCGGGAGAGAACGGAATCACGAGCAGGCCGATGATGATGGCGCAGGCAGCGATAGCGAGGCCGATGCCAAACTTGCCGCCGGGCACCTCGTAGGGACGAGGCAGGTCGGGCTCGGTGAAGCGCATACGCAGGCAAGCGAGGGCGACCATGCCGCAGGAGAAGATGAAGGCGAGAGCCGACACGTTGGTCAGAGGGATGAGCATGTTCTTGCCCAGGAACGGACCGACGACGGTGATGACGCCCAGAACGACGCAGGCGAGCTTGGGAGCGCCGGACTTGGGGTCGACCTCGGCGAACTGCTCGGGCAGCTGGCCCTTGCGGCCCATGGCGAGCATGATGCGGCTCGTGGCGCCGTAGAAGGAGTTCATCGGGCCCATGGGTCCAAGCGTGGCGATGACGAGCATGGCCAGGTACAGAAGCATGTTGATGCCCTTGAGGCAGGCAAGCGCGGGAACCGGGCTCTTAACAAACTCATGCCAGTCGAGGATGGTGCCGAACGAGTAAATGCAGACCATGTAGAAGCCGCCAGCGGCCAGCAGGGCCAGGGAGATGATCTTGCCGAACTTGTTCCAGTTGAGGCCCTCGGCTGCTTCCTCAGCCTGCTGAGGAATGGTGTCGAAGCCGGCGTAGAAGAACGGGGTCAGAACCAGGACCGACACGATGCCGGCAAACAGGCTGGTGCTCTCGGTAGCGGCCTTGCCGCCGCCAGCGCCGGTGACCTGGGAGAACACGGGCATGGCGTTGTCCGGCGAGCCGGTGAACAGCGAGACGCCCATGGCGAGCAGCATGCCGCAGAGCAGGGCCTTGGTCAGGAAGGCCTGAAGCTTGGCAGCCGAGCTGGCACCGCGGAAGTTGAGGAAGATGACGTAGACTGCAAAGCCGAGCGCGATCAGCGTCGGGAACAGGTAGACGTCGGCCCCCAGTATGGTGTAGAGCTTGACGGCGCGCAGCCACTCAAGGCCGGGCAGGCTGCCGAACATCTCGGACACGAGGGTCGAAATGGCGATGGCCTCCCACGGGCACAGGATGCCGTTGCCCAGGGCCAAAAGCCATCCGGTGATGTAGCTCAGCGTACGACCAAAGCTACGATCGACATACTCGACGATGCCGCCCGAGATGGGGATAGCAGCCGTGAGCTCACCGAAAACAGCTCCGACGGGCACGAGGAAGATTGCACCCAAGAGGAATGCGATCATAGCGGGAACGGGACCGCCGCCCACGACCATCCAGTCGCCGACCTGCAGAACCCAACCGGTACCGATGATGGCACCGAAGCCGATGGTAAAGAAGTTCCAGAGCGAAAGCGTTTTCTTCATGCCGCCGTTATCCTCGACTGCAACTTCTGCGTTCTTGTCCGCCATTGTTCCCCTCCTTTCCTGTTTGACGCCCTTGGCGTCACCCCTTGCGCGGTCCGTTTTGCCGCGCGCTTTTATTCCATGGCTTTAAGATACGGCCTTGGCGCAGCAGCGCCGCTCGCAGCTCGACCGAAGGCAGAACTGCAAAACGAGCGGCGCTGTTTTTGGGACGAACGGCGGGAGACGTCATTCGTCTTAGACGCTTTCATCTTGTCTGCTTTTGAATACCTGTTGCCGTGGCGCTTGGTGCGCGGCGCGCGGCACGGCAACGTTCATACCATTTGTCAGGCTTTTGGCGCACATGCCCATGTGTCGTGCATCTTTTTATGTAGGATAGACAAGTTACACATGAGGCAAGGTGATTCGAATGGCATACGGATACAATGACGGCGACCAACGGCCACAAAGCGTGCGCCTTGCCGGCCGCACCACGTCAACGCCCAGAATCACCTCCGACAACGACAACCCGCAGCGCCCCCAAGAGCAGCCCGGGGCTTCTTCGCGGCAACAAAGCCGTACCGTGCGGCAGTCAGACCGCGTGAGTATGAGCACACGCCACCGCCAGACCGACACATCGCAGCCACGCCGCTACGATCGCCGTAAGACCGACTACTACGTCAAGCGCACCTTTTCGCGACCTCAACGCGATCGCGGCAATTCCGCCCCTCACCCCGCGTCGCACACCACAAGCCACGCGCTTCCAGCCCGCCGTCTACGCCTTGCGCTTTGCTCCATCGCCGCCTGCCTCGTCTTTGTGTTTTTGGGATCCTGTATCTCCCACGGATCAGCCGGTCTTGAGCCCACTGCCGAGGACAAGCTGCTTAAAGCTCCCGTCGCGCCCGGCTACTCCTTTGCGTTCTCGACCCCACGCTCGCAATGGCAGGCCGGCACCATGCCCCACATCTACCAAATTGACCCCGCATGGTCGGAGCTGCCCTATGCCGGTGGCACTATTCGCGAAAACGCTTGCGGTCCTACCTGCCTCACCATGGTCTATATCTTTAAGACCGGCCATACCGATAAGACGCCGGTCGATATATGCGCGCTGGCCGAAGCCGGCAACTACGCCCCCACCGGTGCCACCGAGTGGTCGTTTATGACAGGCGGTGCGTGGCAGCTGGGGCTCAACGGAACACAGCTCTATAACGATCGCGAATCGATTACCCAGGCACTTCGCTCGGGTGCGCCCGTCATCGCCGCAGTGCGCCCCGGTACGTTTACTAACGTAGGCCACTACATCGTGCTCTACGGCATTGACGATGCCAACCAGATTGGCGTCTACGACCCCAACTCGGCCAGCCGCAGCGCCCGCCGCTGGGGCGTCGTAGAGGTCCTCAACGAAGTCGAAGCCATGTGGGCCTACTACTAGTCATTGGGGACAGACTTAAATGAGTGGTCTCTGGCTGCCCGGAACTGCTGGCACGGAAAATGCATCCCGCTTTGAAGTTCGATAGCGGGATGCACTTTCCGCGCACGGCCTGTTTGGGAAACTACGTTCCACTTTCCGGCAACATTCCGGAATACATTTTCCGGTTGAGGCCCTCAAGGGAAACCATGTCCCATGTTGGACGCTCATTCTGGGATGCGCTTTCCGCAGTTGATTGATGCGGGCTTTAAGGACTGTTCCAAGCTGCCGGCAGAGACGATATGAGCAGGACATAAAAACATTGAGAGCCCCTGCTGCATGAAAGACCGCGGATTAGGCCGACAATGGTGAGCGTCTAATCCAACCGTGGCGGCCACGCCGCATTCATGGAAGGGGCTCCCATGCTCGATACTACCACCTTCGTCGGCCTCGACGTCCACGCCCGCTCGATAAAGGCCGTCTCCCTCGACGTCATGACCGGGGAGGTACGTGCCGCGACCTTCGGCTACGACGCCGGCGCCGTCGCGGAGTGGGTCCGCTCCGTGGACCCCAGGGCCAGGTGCGTGTACGAGTCCGGGGTCACGGGCTTCGACCTGCAGAAGAGGCTTTCCGGCCTGGGGGTCGACTGCGTGGTCGGCGCCGTCTCGAAGATGATCAAGCCCAGCGCGGACAGGCGCAGGAAGAACGACCGCAACGACGCCGAGTTCCTCGCCCGCATGCTGTCGGTCGGCAACGTGGTCGAGGTGTGGGTCCCCGACGACGAGTGCGAGGCCGCCCGCGACCTGACCTGGATTGGCAACACCTATTTGGACGATTCCGGGAGGGACAGCCCCGCCTCC
>CALDBJ010000026.1 GCA_937937835.1 uncultured Collinsella sp. | reverse complement strand
AGGGAGCGCTCCCGCAAACTGCCTCTTGACAACTTATAGGAGCGTCGGTTTTATTTTTGCGAAATTTGGCATGGTTGAGGGTGATCGATTAAACGTAGTAGACAGGCCCATTTCGTGGCGAACGAATCAGGCTGAGGCGCAAAATAGCCTCGCTCCAGGAAAATCGTCGGCAAGGTAGCAAAATGCCCCGCGGGCAGGAGGCTGCTCGCGGGGCAAAGAAGAGGGGCTTATTTGTGGTGGGCCGAGGGGCTCGGCTTAGGTGTTTGCCGCGGCCTGCCCTAAGGCATTACAGCTCGACGAGCTGGCCGGTCTCGGCGGCCTCCTTGATAGCGTTGAGAAGCGTGAGCGTCTTGACATTATCGGCGGGGGTCACGACGGGCTCGACCTCGCGGCGAACGACCTTCACAAAGTGCTTGAGCTGCATCTTGTGCGGCAGCGCCGGGTCGACGGCCGGAATCTCCATCTGCAGCGGCTTGTGCCAGTTGGAGGCTCCGTCGTAGGAGAACTGGTGCAGGCGGGGCAGCGAAAGGGCACCCAAGGTTCCGCCAATAAAGTAGGCGTCGGCGTCGAAGGGGCGGTACTGCGGATCCTCGCGAGCGGTGGCCTCCCAGTTCCAGGGGCTGGCGGTGGCGTCGGAGATGGTCATGCTCGCAAGCGCGCCATCGGCAAAACGGACGTTGACCACGGCGGAGTCCTCGGTCTCAAAACCGCGGGCGGCGCTGGACTGCATGCCCTGGACGGCAACGGGCTCGCCCAGCAGGTAGCGGAGCAGGTCGACGTCGTGCACCAGGTTGACCAGGATCGGGCCGGCACCCTTCTTGCGGCGCCACTCGACATCGAAGTACTCGTCATTCTTATAGATCATGTAGTGGAAGCTCGACACGGTGAGCTTGCCCAGCTCGCCGGCCTCGATGATCTCCTTGGCCTTGTTGACGAAGGGATTGTGGCGACGGTGCTGACCCACGAGCACGGGCACGCCAGCGGTCTCGGCCTCGGCGGCGAAGGCCTGGGCATCCTCCAGGTCGTTGGAGATCGGCTTTTCGACCAACGGCACGATGTTGCGCTTCACAGCCTCGCGGGCAACGCCCAGGTGTAGGTCGTTGGGCGTGGCGATGATGACGGCCTCGGGCTTGACCTCGTCCATCATCTGGGCGGGATCGGTATAAAACGGCACGCCGGCGGCCTCGGCCGTGGCGCGGGCGCCCTCAAAGGCGTCGGCGATGGCGACGAGCTCGGCCTCGGGCTCCTCGGTGACAAAGCGGATGTGGTTGCGGCCCATGGCGCCGGCGCCGATAACGGCAATGCGGACGGGGTTGAGCTCAGACATTTCGACTCCTTAATACTGGTGGCGGTGGAATGCGGCAAGGGGGGCGGTCCTTGCCGCATCAAGCAAAACTAGGCGGACTTCTTCTTGCTGTCGGAGACCATCATGTAGACGGTGAGCACGACGGCGATTGCGGCGATTACGATGGCACCGTAGAAGGACTGCTGGTAGGCGGCGCTGCCGGCCTCGGCGTGATACAGCACGGCGGTGATGGGCTGGCTGATCCAGGTGGAGGCGGCGTAACCCAAAAACATGATGCCGTAGTTGACGCCGATGTTGCTGGTGCCGAAGGCGCCACCGGTGAGCGGCGGGTAGATGACGAGCAGGGCGCCAAAGCTAAAGCCGAGCAGGGCGAGCGCCACAAAGAACATGCTCTGCGTAAAGCTCATCGACATGATGACGAGCGCGACGATGGTGACGACAAGGCTGATGAGCAGCGACTTATAGGCGCCGAGCTTGTCGATGATCTGGCCAAAGGACAGACGACCGACCAGGTTGGCGCAAGTGTTGACGGAGACGACCACACCGCCGAGGGCGACGGCCGCGGCACTCGTGGGGTCGGCGAAGAGCTGGACGGCGGCGATGGAGGCAACCTTGCCCACGAGCAGGGTGCCCGCGGTGGCGGCAAAGGCGAAGGTGACGATGAGGACCCAGAAGCGCGGGGTCTTGACCATCTCACCCGGGGTGAGGTCACCGAAGGTGCCGGCGTGCGCGCCGCCCTTGGGGGCCTCGAAGCCCTCGGGCAGCCAACCGGCCTCGGGGGCCTTCAGGAACAGGGCGGAGGCGGCGATCGTCACAAAGAAGATGACGCCGAGCGCCTTAAGGGCGCCGAAGATGCCCAGGCTCGGGATGAGCAGCGAGGCGAGCACCGGGGACAGCACGGCGGGGCCGGCGGTCGAAGCGGCGAGCGTAATGCCGGAGGCGAGACCCTTCTTGTCGATGAACCACTTCTGACCCGTGGTGAGCGCCGGGTTGTAGCCCAGGCCGTTGCCAACGGCGGCGACGAGCGAGAACCACAGGTAGAACTGCCACGGCTCGGTGACGGTGCCGGACATGAACCAGCCCACGCCGTAGCACACGGCGGCGGCGATCACGACGTTGCGCGGGCCGATCTTGTCGGAGATGCGGCCGGCGAAGATGCCCGTCACGGCCATGATGGTCTGAAAGACCGGGAAGGCCCAGGTAAGAGCGCTGGACCACTCGGGGTAGACGGCGAGCAGGTTCTTGCTCACGACGGAATACAGCGCAATGGAGCTGATGAAGAACATGGTGACGCACGCGGCGGAAAGCACGACGGCGCGACCCTTGTTGGAGTTGGTGGAAGCCATTGGACTCTTTCTAATCGATACGGGGGAGGAACGGGCGTGTCCGCGGGTCCTCCCTGTCAGGTTGGTTTACTGGTCAGTCGGCTTGGCAACGCCGGACTCATCGGACCAGAGTTCGACACCCTTGTTCTTAAGGTAGTTGTCGGCATAGACGCGACGGCCGCCGGGCTTGGCGGTAAGGTCGCCCATCATGTTGGAGAAGCCGCCGTCGACCTTGATGGCGTCGCCGGTGGTAAAGTCCGAGCGCTTGGATGCCAGGAACATGACGGCGTTGGCGATATCGCTGACCTCGCCGATGCGGCGCGTGGCGATCAGGCGGCTGCGGCTCTTCTCGACCTCGGGGTCGGCGTAGAAGTTGGCCGACATCGGGGTCTTAACGAAGCAGGGCTCGACGCAGTTGGAGCGGACGCCGTAGGGGCCCCACTCGGCGGCGAGCATCTTGGACATCATGTTGACGCCGGCCTTGGTGGAGCTGTACACGCCCGAGAACGTCTCGGGGGAGTGGCTGGCGACGGTCGAGATGTGCACCAGGCGACCCTGGCCGGCCTTGATCATCTCGCGACCAAAGCGCTGCGAGGTGATGAAGTAGCCGGTGAGATTGACGTTGAGCACCTGCTCCCAGTCACTCAGCGGCAGGTCCTCCATAGCGGCGAAGCGCAGGATGCCGGCGGTGTTGACGAGAACGTCGACGCGGCCGAAGTTGGCGATGGTGGCGTCGACGGCAGCCTGAACCTCGGCCTCGTCGGTGGCGTTCATCTTGTAACCCTCGGCGTGGATGCCAAACTCGGCAGCGAGGTCGGCGGCTGCGGCCTTGACCTTCTCCTCGTCCAGGTCGAGCAGGACGACGTTGGCGCCGTTGCGGGCGAACTCGCGGCAGATCTCGGCGCCCATACCGCCGAGCGCGCCAGTCACGGCGCAAACATCGCCCTCGAGCTTAAGCCAATTGCTCATAGGAACTTCCCTTCTTGTGCCTCCCGGTGGGTCGTTCTCATTAATCGACCCACGTGGTTTTCGCTGGTTATCGTATGCTTTGCGTTTGCGCAGGTGAATTTCATATTTGTTAGAATGGCGTTAACTGTAGGTTTATACTGTGCGATGCAGGCTATTCTCAATTGAGCGCGTGACCTGCGAAAACAACCCCCTGTGGCACCATGCGGTCACGGGTGCGAAAACGGGAGATTGACGTGTACGATCGACGACTTGAGGCCATATCGGCCGCCGCGGAGCTGGGAAGCTTCTCGCGTGCGGCGGCAAAATTGCGCGTGTCGACTCCGGCGCTCGTCAAGCAGGTATCGGGCTTCGAGGCGGAGTTCGGTATTACGCTGTTTGAGCGCTCGCATTCGGGCGTCAAGGTGACGCCGGCGGGTGCTCTGCTGGTGGACGACGCGCGCTCGATCATGCGCCAGTCCGAGGACGCCCTGCGCCGTGCTCGACGTGCGGCGGGCGATAGCGGTGCCGTGCGCCTGGGCGTGTCGATGATGTGCCCGGGGCGCCAAACGCTGTCGATGTGGACGGGCATCCACGAGCTGGAGCCATCGTTGCGATTTGAGATCGTGCCGGTAAGCGACCTCTACGACGAGCGCGAATCCGTCATGCGCAGCTTGGGCCGCGAGGTCGATGTGGTGCAGTCGAGTTTTTCGACCCCGCGCTGGGGCGACACCTGCCAAAAGCTCCGCATCGTCAACGTGCCGTTTTATATCGACGTGCCGCGCACGAGCCCGCTGGCGCGCAAGACACGCATTACGGTCGCCGACTTGGAGGGCATGCGCCTGCGCGTGCTCCGCCACGGCAACGACGCCATGGACAGCCTGCGCATCGACCTGTTGGCCGACGGCGGCGTGGACGTGATCGATGTGGATAGCTTCGACTTTGCGCTCTTTAACGAGGCGGAGGAAAAGGGCGACGCGGTGCTCACCTGCGGAGCGTGGTCGGGGGTGCACCCGGCCTTTGTGGGCGTGCCGTTCCTGTGCGGCCGCGAGGTACCGGTCTTTCTGCACTACCCGCTCGAGCCAACCCTCCAAGTCCAAAAATTCGTCAACGCCATGGCACAACTCCTCAAGTAGCTCATTTGGGACGGGGCTTTTTTAGCCGCTTTTGGCGTCCTACCTGCGCAATGCGAAAAATGCGAAAAATGACTGCAAATCGGTTACGCATGATTTTGCTTTTGCCCTGGGCTGGTTGTAGAATCAAAAAACTTAAACGTACTACTTGTGTAGCTTGCGCGAAAGCTCGGGCTGCGGCTGGGGGGTGCGCCCATGCAGGGTCCTTTCGGTCATATAGCGTCGATGCGCCGCACCTTTGTGATGTTGGCAGCGGTCTTATGCTCGTTCGTTATGGTCGGGGGGGTTGCCCTCGCGTGCGTACGGTGACGATGGCAACCTTATAGCGAACCCAACCTTTACCAACCGAGCTTCTGGTTGGTCGACGACCTCTCCGACTAATAGGATCGGCGAGACGTCGTACCTCGCAACTCCCACGCAGCTCCTCAAGCCCCAAACGAACACCAAAGAAGCTAACGGTAATCATTTTGCGCTTGCATGGAATTTGAGGCCACAGGGTGCCGGTAACTATTTTGAACCTGGATCAACCTACACCACCTTTTCCACCCAGAGCGGCGCCACGTACGAGTGGGGCCTCAACCATCGCGCCGCAACCGAACACGACGTGCTGATGCTCACGATGGGTCCTCAACAGGAGAATCTGTCGGTTAACAGCGCAGGCCAAGACCAGCTCATGCAACTGCGGACTTGGCTTAAGGCACAGGGCAAGATGCCCCAGGGAAATACCGTTGAGCAGCACACCGTTTACAGCGATCCCTTTGCTGCAAATGGCGGCTTTGCTGGTAGCAGCGCCGACGGATCCCACTTCTCGTTTGAGCAGAGCGACGGTCGCATTGCGCTTTCTGTGTGGCTCGTAAGCTCTAACGGACAGGGTTGGTTCTCCTTTGGCACCAACAGTACACACTATTATCGAGCGCTTCCCGAGCAAGACGATGAGTTTGCCTATCAGGCAGTCTATACCGCAGCGTCCGAAAATACGATGCTTGCACTAACTTGCTACGATTCAAATCTTACGGGGGCAAACGAACAATACCGGGAGTGGTTTGGCAATCTGGTCAATGACGTTCACGTGGAAAAGCAGGGCACGCGTGACATCTATACTGACTTCGGCAAGGTATATCAAGAAAATTCGTCCGAGACCATGACAACGTTAAATAACTATGCGTTCTCGACCTCGAATCTTAAGAACGAAAATACGAACATTGCTAACGGCAGTTTTGAAGACGATATACATCTAGGGAACAAGAGCACCAGCAAGTTTACGCTGTGCTCGCCCCATTGGCGTACGACCGAGACGGACCATCGTATCGAGATCGTTGCCCAGAACGACTACTATATCGACCCAGTTGGGCATTCTGTTACATTTGCACCCTCGGATGGCGAGTACGCCGCCGAGCTCAACGCACATGAGGCGAGCTCACTCTACCAATATGTGACAACCGATCCGGGAAAACAGTACGAGTGGGGGCTCGACCACCGCGGCCGCTCGGGTCGAGACGCCATGGCCCTTATCATCGGTCCGCGACAAGAAAACGAGCCGTACAAGGACAATCAAAAAGCACTCGATCAGTACCAGCAAATTATTCAATGGATTCAAATAAGCGTCGATAACTATGTCGGCTTGGATGTGGCCAATTTTTCCCAATCGGGCTGCAGCAAAAAGATCATCCTGTATTCGACCAAATTTGACAAAGTGGGTGGATTTGCCAGTGCGTCTAGCGGAAGCGCGTTCTCATGGACGGCCGATGCGGAACATACCGAAAAATGGTGCGTGTGGATCATGGCGTCCGAAAACGACGCGTGGGCTTCCTACGGTTCCAACGCGCTCGAGTACAATAAAAAGGTCGACTACGACTATACCTACACCATTCCGGATGGCCAAAACCAGAGCGTCTTTGCTTTTGTGGCCTACAACACGGCCAACGGGAGCAATTCGACCGGCAACTTCCTCGACAATATCTCGTTTAGGGAGTTCTATCGCATAGAGACGTACACGACGCCCAACGGAAGCGGAACGTATTTTTATAACTCCGATACCAAGACCGCCGACTTTACCTATGCCAAAAACTACGTAGGTAAACAGGAGAAGAACTCCTACTTTATGGTCGATGCCAAACGCGATGACGGGGCAGTCTTTATCGGTGCTTTTGTCAACGGCGAGTTCTATTCCGCAGACGACGACGCACATTGGACCAGATTGGAAGATGGTACCTATCGCTTTGAGGTCGACAAGGTCACAAAGCACTACAAAGTGCACCTCGTGTTTTCCAAGGCAGGCGTTCAATACGATGTGAACGGCGGCAAAGCGTATCACTACGATCCGTACAATGAGTCCACGGGCGATTTCGTACAGCTTTCTGGCGCTGGAGCGAGCTATACCTCCCATGCTGCCGTTGGACAAAACGACGACTGGAAGTTTATGGGCTGGGAGTACGCGGGCTCGGGAAAAGCCGTTCGCTTCGATGCCAAACACACGGTGACCCATACAGCTCCCGAGGGCACCACGGATTCCGGCACTCTTACCATTAAGGGCAAGAAGGTCAATCCGGATACCGGTGCTGTGGGCGATGCGGTAACCGTCGAAAACATTCCCGAGAGCCAGGGCGCGACGTTCGTGGCGCAATGGAAGTATCGTCAGGCCTTTGTTGCCCAGCTTAAAAATGCCGATGGCACGTGGAGCAACGTAACGACGGGCGGCACGGTCAGCTCCAAGCTTAAGGGGGCAAAGGGCTCCATCGATGCCGGGGATGGCTCGGGCAAGGACGAGGACGCGTACAAAAAATCGGGCGTTGCCTACTTTGTGGATGACGGCACGTTTGTGGAGGCGGTGGCCACTCCCAAGGAGGGCTATCACTTTGAGGGTTGGTACGACCTATCGAATCCGGACGCCCCGGAGCTGCTGTCGTCTTCACCCACCTATACGTACAACGTAAAAGATCGCCATACGGGATGCGTATACGCACGATTCACCCCGCGCACCTACACACTCAAGGTTTCCAAGAGCGTTACGGGCAATATGGGCGACAAGCGTGCCTACTTTAAGATGACGGCGACCTTTACGGGCCTCAAGGCTGGTCAGACCTACGCCATCGAGTATTCGGATGCGTCTGCCCAAGGCAGCCATGTGCTCGTGGCGCGACCGAATGATCGGGCCGAGACCGTGGAAAACAAGACGGCCTTTACGGCCGATGGCCAGGGCAAGGCGACCGTGCCGTTTGCCGTTAAGGACGGCCTGACCGTTTCGATTAAGGCGCTGGATTACAACGCGGTCTATACCGTGAGCGAAGACGATTATTCGTCGTTGGGGTACCACGCCGAGCTTACGGGTGCGAGCGGCACGCTCAACGGTCCGCGTGTGACCGTTGCCGTTGAAGCTAAGGCCACCAATTCCCGACAGGTCGCGGTGCCTACGGGTATTACGCGCAACCCCATCTATGCCCTGGCGATTTTGGCCGCCGGCGTGCTGTTGGCTACGGGCATGGTTGCGCTGCGTTTACGCCGCGGCTCCAAGAGGGGCGGGCGCCTATGAGAAGACATGGTGCCAGCAATGCTGGTGATGGGCCAGCCGCACGAGCGGCCCCGCAGGGAAGACCCCGGGGCTCGCGGTATTCGGCCGCGTCGAACGTGAGGTTGGGCGCCCATGCGGCGCCAGATCTGGGAGAAGCGGACGACCGGCGCGATATCGTGGGTTTTCTGGCGCGCTTGGCATTTTTTGTCGTGACGCTCTGGCTGCTCTTTGGCGTGGTCTTGGGCGTGGGTGCAGTCACGACTGGCGAGATGGCCCCGCGTATCTGTTCGGGTGACGTCATGCTCTACTGGAGGTTCAGCCAGAGCTTCAACGAGGGTGACGTGGTGGTATACACCGCGGATGGCGCAGAGCGCCTAGGCCGCGTGGTTGCCCGTCCCGGTGATGAGGTCACGATTACCGAGGAAGGCGAGCTCATGGTTAACGGGGCTGTTGTTGTGGAAAGCGACATCACCACGCCGACGCCGCGCTATGAGTCTGCTGTGGACTATCCCGTGCGCCTGGGAACGGATGAGTTCTTTGTACTGGCAGATTTGCGTGAGGGCGGCCACGACAGCCGCCTGTACGGGCCGATTGCCCGCTCGCAGATCAAGGGCAACGTGATCAGCGTGCTGCGCAGGTCGAACCTGTAGGCACGGAGATTGGTTTTATTAAGGGCATATGCCCGAGAGGAAGGATACAACATGAAAACTGGAAAGAGACGACTGACAGCATTTGCAGTTGTGGCTGCCACGATGCTGCTGGCTTTGGTGGGAGTTGTCGCGCCCGCGTGGGCGGAGGACAGTGCCGCTCAACCGCATCTGCCGGTAAAAGACAACAAGGTCACGATCACCTCGACGCTTACCATGAATGAGAATGCCGTGGTGCCTAATGCGACGTTTAACTATTCGATTGCGCCGGCGGATGAGGAGAGTGAGCTTACGAGCACGAGCGGTATGCCCGTTTATGCTGGAGTGACAGACGCCGTCACGCTTTCGCCGACTTCCGTTAATTTTTCCAACAAAGGCCTTACAAGCACAGAGAATACCGGTGAGAAAACTAAGACAATAACCGCCAAACTGAGTGCCGAAATTAAAACCTCTCTGTTCAAGGCTCCGGGTATCTATCGATATAAAATTACGCAGACGCCGTCAGGGCTGGACGGTCTCAACGTTACATACAAGGAGCTCGGTTGATTTCCGATCTCAGCCGAACACATTAGGCGGACAGGCCGTTCCCG
>CALDBJ010000025.1 GCA_937937835.1 uncultured Collinsella sp. | reverse complement strand
TCAGCGGCTTTTTCCGGTTTCTCGCAAGGGTCGGGGACAACGGGATGAAAATGCAAATCGTGAAAATAAGATTTTGAGAGACAAAAATGCAAAAGACAATCACTTCTAGCCGCTCAATTGGCAAGAAGCGCTCGTCTTTTCTTAACGCGTTGTATGGCGGAGAGAGCGCAAGTTACGCGAGCGCCCTTCTTGCCAGCTCGGCCGCGCCGAGGATTCCTTGGTCGCCGCCGCAGCCCGGGGCGCAGATGTAGCTCTCCATGTCCTTAAGCTCGGCGGTCTGGATGTAGCCACCCAGATATTCGAGGGTCTTCTTGCGGACGATGCCGTAGAGCTGCTCCTGGTGCATCACGCCGCCGCCGAGGACGATGCGGCGAGGCGAGTACATGAGCACGAGGTTCGCGCACATCTGCCCCAGATAATCCCCCTCGAGCGCCCACACCTCATCGTTGTCCGCGAGCTCGGCCGCGGGCTTTCCCCAGCGCGCGGCAATGGCGGGGCCGGAGGCGAGGCCCTCGAGACAGCTCGCGTGGCTCGGGCAGACGCAGCGTCCCTCCTCGGTGGGACGGGTCCTTACCAGCATGTGGCCGGCCTCGGGGTGCAGCATGCCGTGAAGGAGCCTGCCCGCGCACATGACGCCCGCGCCCACGCCGGTGCCGATGGTCACGTAGGCGGCGTCCTCGAGCCCCTTGCAGCAGCCGTAGACCACTTCGCCGAGGCAGGCAACGTTCACGTCCGTGTCGTAGGCCACCGGAATCCCGAGGGCGTCGGCGAACGCGGCGCGAAGACCATGGCCTCGCCACGCGAGCTTGGGCGTCTGGAGGATGGAGCCGTAGCGCTCGTCGTTGGGGTCGACGCAGGTCGGGCCGAAGGCGCCGATGCCCAACGCGTCCACATCACGGACGGTGAACCACTCGATCATCTGCGGGACGGTCTCGGCGGGCGTAAGCGTCGGGGTCTCCATACGGTCGAGGACCTCGCCGTCGCCGGACACCACGGCACAGACCATCTTGGTCCCGCCGGCCTCGAGGGCGCCGAGCCTCATTTGCTTTTCGCTCATGTGATCCTCCTTACAAAGGGACGCCCGCAGTCATGGTCAACCGCGGGCGCCCATAACGTTGGCTTGTTTCGAGGCGACCCTACCTGGGCACGCGGTCCTGCCTTGCGGCAAACGGGGCGAGCACGGCGTGCGGCTCGCTTTGGTACCAGTAGGCGACGGTGGAGATGTCGTCCTCGCGCTCGTAGAGCTTGATGTCGTCGTTGCCGAGGTCCTGGAACGTCACGCGCAGGTCCTCCTTGAACGAGATCGGGTCGGGAAGGTGCCACCTGTAGAGGCCGTGCCTGGGCAGCGCGTCGTCGTTGGTCGCGAGCATCGGGTTCGGGTTCGGCTTGCCCGCGCTGAAGCGGTCGCGCGTGGCGTCGCGCGTCGAGCGGTACGGGTAGCCGGCGAACAGCGTGTTGAAGCACTGCGCCTCGGGCAGCGCGTGGGGCGGCCTGTCGAGGAAGGCCCAGGCACCGCCGAAGTAGTCCTCGGCTCCCGTCGAGGTGACCGTGGGGAACTCCTCGTCGCCGTCGAGGAAGAACTTCATCTCGCCCTCGCCCCACCAATAGCGCTCCAGGGCGCACAGGGCCATGTAGGTGCCGACGTAGTAGCCCTTGCCGCGCACGCCGTCGAGCACGGTGTAGTCTACGCCCCTGCGGGTGCTGCGCTCGCGGTTAAAACGGGCGTGGAAGTACATGGCGTCGTCCGGCACGTCGGTGAGCGCGTAGTTGAACGTGTAGAAGATGTACTTAATGAACCCGGGGTGCTCGCTCGTAAGCGTGACCTTGGCGTGCTTCCTGAAAGGCATCTCGAAGTAGCAGTTCATGCCGCCCGTCGGGTTCACGCAGATGGGCATCGAGTTGACGATGGCGCGCTCACCGAAGCCGTTGCAGAAGAAGTCGCCGACAGGGCACTCGACCGAGGGGGTCTCCTCGTCGTCCCAGTAGAAGCGCAGCACGAGGTCGCGCATGACGAAGCTGCCGGCGGCGGTCTTGTCGGGGACGGTCATCCAGATGTGGCGGATGATGCCGGGGCCCTCGATGTCCGCGAGCGTGATGGTCTCGCCGGACTCAAGGGGCACGCAGCACGAGCCCTTGCGGCCGACGCCGAGGTGGCTGGCCGACATGGCGGCACGGCCCTTCTCGCCCGTGATGTTCTCGGGGGTGATGGCGCGGCTTTCCTCACCGCCGTGCATCCACACGTCCTTAAGGAACTCTCTCATCGTCGACCTCCTCTATTCGTCGTCTTCGCACTCGGCGGAACTGGCACCGTTCACGTAGACGATCTGCTGGCGCGCCTCGTCGACGAGGGCGTCGAAGTCGAGTTTCTCGTCGGGGCGCGCGAGCGCGACCGTCATGGCGAGCGGGAGGTTGACACCCGCGATCACGTGGATCCGGTCGGAGGCGAAGCGGGAGAAGCGCTGGTTCACGCTGCCGCCGAGCGCGTCGGTGAGGACGACGACCTCGTCAGTGCCCGAAAGAGCCGCCTCGACCGCCGCGTCGAGCCCCTCGCCGTTGTCGTTCACGTAGGCGCACACGGCGTTGACGGCGTCGCTCTTACCCGTAAGGAACTCGAGGGTGTCCTTGAAGCCCTGGGCGAGAAGGGAATGGCTCGCCACAACTATCTTTCTCATTGATTCACCAATCTCTTGGGTCGAAGCTAGGCGAGGATGCCAGCGGCGGAGGCGACCATCGCGAGGACGATCACCACGAGGATGAGGGCCGTCATGCTCGCGTTCTTCTTGGTAAGAAGGTAATACGCGCTTCCCGTGATGGCGGCGGGGATCATGGCAGGCAGGATCTTGTCGAGCAGCGGCTGAATCTCCATCGAGACGTCGCCGAAGCTGAAGCTAATCGGGCAGGTGACGCCGATGACCGAGGCGATGAGGCAGCCGACCACGGTGAGGCCGAGCACGGAGGCGGCGGCAGTGAGGTTGGGAAGCTTCTCGCTGAAGTCGGTGACGAGCTTCACGCCCTGCTTGTAGCCGAACTCGAGGGCGTGCATGCGGACCCAGAAGATGGCCAAGATGAGCGCGAACCAGATGCCGGCTCCCACGGGGTTGCCCTCGATGGCCATGTAGGCGGCGATGGAGCCCATGATGGTCGGGATCATGGTCATGAGCAGGGAGTCGCCGACGCCGGCGAGCGGTCCCATGGTGCCGATCTTCAGGTCTTGGACGGCGTCCGCCGCCGCTAGGCCGTCGCGTTCCTCCATGGCCACGCAGGCGCCAAGGATGATGGCGGCGAGCCAAGGCTGGGTATTGTAGTAGCGGAAGTGGTTGTTGAGCGCTTGCTTATAGTCCTCGTCGTTCGTGTAGATCTTCCTCAGGACCGGCGAGAGGGCGTAGGCGACTGAGGCGCCCTGCTGGGTCTGGTAGTTGAAGGTGCACACGCTCATGAGCCAGCGCCAGTTCGCGTTGCGCAGATCCTTCTTGGTGACCTTGTAGCCGGAGGGCTTGCCCTCGGCGACGGCGGTGATGTTCTCGTTTTCCATGGTTACTCATCCTCTCCGATGAAGGCGTCTGCGGAAGCGTGGGCGGCGAGCTCGGTGTCCCTCTCGGCACGCTGGTAGAACGCGATCGCGAGGGCAACGCCGACGATGGCGGCGCCGATGATGGGCACGTTCAGGAAGGCCGAGAGGAAGAAGCCGACGAGCAGGTACTGGAAGTACTTGCCGGTGGGCATGTAGCGGAGCAGCATGGCGATACCGATGGCCGGGAGCATCTTGCCGGCGAGGGTGAGGCCGGAGAGGAACCACTGGGGCATGACCTCGAGGAGCCAGTTGACGGCGGGCTGGCCGAGCGTCACGGAGACAAAGACGGGCAGGGCGGCGCACAGGCCGAAGAGCGCGGGGCAGACCCACAGGATGGCGTTCATCTGATTGAACTTACCCTCGTTGCAGAACTTCTGGGACTTCTCGACGACGAAGCCGTTGAGGATCTTGACGATGACGTCGAGCTGGATGCCGAGCATGCCGACCGGCAGGCCGATGGCGAGGCCCGTGTCCGCGCCCAGGGTCACGCCGTAGGCGGTGGCGATGATGGCCATCGTGCCGTAGTCGGGAATCGACGAGCCGCCGAAGCCCGCGACGCCGAGCTGCATGAGCTGGATGGTGCCGCCGATGACGAGGCCGGTCTGCCAGTCGCCCATGACGACGCCGGTGATAAGGCCCCAGAAGACGGCATAGTTGACGAAGATCATCGGGATGCCGTAGTAGTCCACGTGCTTGATGAAGGCCAGCAGGGTCAAAAGGACGACCTGCAGGATAGTGAAGTTGACCATGATCCCTCCTTAGATGAGGTCGGCGACGGAGACGGGCTTGTCGGCGGGCACGAACTGTGCCGTCACCTTGACGCCGCGGGCGATGAGCGCCTTGTAGCTCTGGACGTTCTCGGCGGAGGCATAGGCGCGCTGGGTGAGCTGGACGCCGCCCTCCTTGACGAGCGAGCCGCCGACGATCAGCGACGGGAGCTCGATGCCCGACTCGACCAGGTGAAGGATCGTCTCGGGCTCCTTGGCGATGACAAAGACCTTCTCGCGGTCGTACTTGCCCGCCGCGAAGTTCTTGAGCGCGGTCTGCTCGGAGATGATCGAGACGGCCATGCCCGCGGGGCGCGCCATCCTCATAGTGGACTTCAGGACCTCGTCGCCGGCGACCTTGTCGTCGATGACCATGACTCGGGTCGCGCCCGACACCGGGGCCCACTGCGTCACGATGATGCCGTGAAGCAGGCGATTGTCGATTCGTGCCATAACAACACTCATGTTTGCTCCTATCAAATGAAGTTTTACGTTCGGTACTGCCTCGGCGCTATCCGGATTCGCGCCGGGCAAGGGGTTATCGGATTATTGAGGACGCGCGGTCAGCTTGCGGCGGCGCGGGGAAGGTCACTCGTCGAGCAGGAGGTCCGAGGAGCCGAGGCGCTCTTCTCGCGCCGGGGCGGCGCTCACGCTTATGTAGTCGAAGACATATGCGATCTCGCTTACGGGAACCTCTACGCGATAGCGCGTCGAGATGCTCGAGAAGCTCTGCCTGAAGGACTCGATGAAATCGGCGCGTTCCTCCTCGAAGCGGTCCTGGCCAACGTAGGTCTCAATGGGGTTTCTGGTAACAAGGCGCTCGACGAGACAGCAGAGGTGGACGTAGAGCCCAATGATGGCGTTGCTGCCGATCTTCTCGCCTGTCCTGCGCTGAAGCTCGTGCACGGCGCTCTCGATCTCATGGAATAGCCGCTCCGGGTCGAGGATGGTGATGGAGCGGATGACGTTCTGCAGCGTCATGTTCGAGAGCAGCTTCTCGTGGAAAGAAGAGAGCTCGGAAGCGTCAAGCCACCTGCCGAACACGGCATCGACCTTAGAGGCGGACGCCGTCGACATGATGTCCTCGAGGGCGACGAAGGGGACGGAGGCGACCCCGGGGTCTCCCGTGCCGATGACGGCGCAGACGCGGTGCTCGGAGAAAACGGCGTCGTTCGACCCGTTCGCGACGAGCTGCTTGAAGGGCCTCGTGAGCAGGCGCGCGCCTATGGTGCGCGGGAGGCTCTGCGAGACGAGCTGGCGTATCCTCTCCGCGGCGTCGACCCCGGACTCGGAGCAGAAGACGATGGCGTCCTCACGGTTGACGCGCTCGATCACCTTGCAGTGCGTCACGCACGCGGCGGTCGCATCGCCAAGAACCTCGGCGATGGACTTGCCGCCGAGCAGCCCGACCCCGATCTCGAGCGCAAGACCGGTAGAGACGTTGTTCACCACGCCGATAGTGGAGTCGGTAACGTTCTCGAGGGCCTTATAGGCCTCCTCCAAGGAGCCCATGTCGACGAGGAACACGACCCCGGTGCAGTAGGAATGGCGGTCGACGAGGCGCTGGAGCGGACCGACGATGTCCTTCAGCTGCTGGTCGTAGGGCATGTCGACCGCCTCGTACACATGCATGCCGAGCATACGGTTCGCCGCGTCGGCGATGCTCGTCGCCGTTGAGTAGCCGTGGGACAAGATGACGCAGAGCGTTCGAAGGGCCTTCGCGTCGCGAGACTCCGATGCGACGCACAGCGTCAGAAGCGTCTTCGTGAAGTGATCGAGCGAGATTCCCAGCGCCCCTTCCACGTCTGCGGCGACCTGATCGGAGACGCTCGAGGCAAACGGTAATTCGGAGGTCACGGCACCGAGGAGATGGGAGATTTGCTCCGCACAGGCAGACTTTCGCTTAGCCAGGCCGATGCCCGGCCACAACTGCAGGCAAATCTCCTGGGCCAGTAGAAAAGCGACCTTCCTCGAAAGCTCGATGCCATAAGAAGAGCCTGCGTCGGCAAGGACCGCGCCCACGATGCGCTCGAAGGCGCGCGACCTCGAGGAGGTAACGCCGCGGCCGAAGATCAAGTGATCCTCAACGCCGCGCACAGCGGAGACAGCTTGCGAGACGAGCTCGGAGACAGAGAGCTCCCCGGCGCAGAATCGCTCATCGAGAGAGCGCAGGGCATCGAGCGCCTGCTCGACCGGCCCTGTGCTCTCGGCGGCATCCAGGGACGCGTCGATCAGAACGCCATCATCGGGCTGTTGATCGATCTGCGCGGAGGAGAGGAGCCCGCTGGGAAGAAGATACGGGCGAACGACGACGTAGTCGCCCTCGCGATTGAGGAACGCTTTGGCGCAGCAGTTCGTCACGCAGGCGCGCAAGCCGGCGATGTTATCGGAAAAGTCCGCGTTCACGAGGCAACGGTATGCGCCGCGGCTAATCTTCACATCAGAACCGATTCGGCACCCCTCGCTGCGCAGGAAGCTCAAGATGAGATCCTCGCGCTCCTCGGGGGTCCGCTCCTTGAGTGAGGGGACGCGGGCACAGATGGGCATTTTGCTGTAGGCCGAGGAAACCTTCAGGTCATCGGCGGAAAGCGTCGTCGAAAGAACGAGGCGAGCGCGCGGCGCATCCTGGGAGGCATCGAGCCCGAGGGCCGTCGCAAGGCAGTGCTCCATCGCAGAGGGAGAGAGTGCCTCGATGCCGTTGACAAAAACCACACCCCCGCGCGATTTCGCGATCGACTCGTCAAGAAGCCCGTTGAACGAGGCGGCGTCCGGGACCCCGGCGCAGTCGATGCGCACATAGGAGGAGTCGCGGGGCAGCAAGCCCTGGTTCTTGCCGTACTCGTACACAAGACGAGAAAGGAAAGACTTGCCGACACCCACGCCGCCGCTCAAGAGGATGGGCAGGCCGAACGGAGGGTACTGAACCGCAGCCTTGCACTGCTCGACAACGGAGCTGAGGCTCAGGTCAAAGCCCACGGCACGCGCGAAGTCACGGTGATCGGCGATTCCCGTCGCCTGGATGAGGTCGGCGAGCGAGGCGTACTCGCTTGCAGAGAGCTTTACCTGAAAACGCTTCTGGAACGCGCGGCGATGATAATAACGGACAGGCCTGCCCGCCACCTTAACCACAAGGCCGGCGCGAACAAGGTCGTTGAGGTACTGGCTCGCCAGACTCCTGGAGATGATGAGCGTCTCGGCGATGTCGGAGGTGGACAGACGGGCAAGGTCGTCGAGCGAGACGGCAGAGGTGAGGGCCTCGAGATGCTCGAGAATCCTGTCCCTCATGTCGACGGGCTTCTTTGCCAAGCTGTCCTGTGCGGTCTTGTCCATGACTTCTTACCTCCTTGTACAAGGAGTATAAGGGGAACACAGAGAACGGAAGGGGGCGCGTGGGGGAATCAACAGCCCCGAGGAGAAGTTCACCACTTGAGGGGCAGAAAACAACGGCCATTGAACATTCAGGGCCGACGCTCAACACTTCGGCTCGACACTTCGCTTTGGAAAGGGCCCTGCACGATGGTGCAGCCCTCCATCTCGCAGCACAGGTCGCCGAAGGTCGCGAGGATGCGCTCCTTCTGTTCCGCGGGCGAGACGACTCGGTGGGCAAGGTCCTCTCAAAAGGGGTCGTCCGACGCCGCAAGACCTCGATGACCGACTACCGCCTCGAGCAAGTGGCGGATTACCTCTGTACTATCGAACTTGCCTTGGTCAAGTACGAGGCCAAGGAGGACGGTGAGACGTACAACAAGTTCTTCGGAGGTATAGGCTCTTTCAAAAGGAACTGGTTCAAGCAAGCCCGCAGCAAGCGGATATAGGTGGCCTCGCGGTTTCGCAAGGAACGGCCAGCTCTCCTCTGGCGAGGAACACCGGGCGACGTGCCTCGAGCAGCGGAAGCTGAAGCGCAAGCAGAAGCAGCGCGGGCAATGATCGGTGCCGATATGGGCCCAGACGTGAACAGTGCTACGTCCCCTGTTCACGGGGCGCGAAACCGCAAAGGTTGCACAGAGGTTGCAAAATAAGAAGCCCCCGACCTGTTTTCGCAGGTCAGAGGCTTGAAATCAACGAATATCGTTTACTCCCACTCGATGGTCGCGGGCGGCTTGGACGTGATGTCGTAGCACACGCGGTTGGCGCCGGGGACCTCAGCAACGATGCGGCCGGAGATACGGGCAAGCACGTCGTAGGGCAGCTTGGCCCAGTCGGCGGTCATGGCATCGCTGGACTCGACGGCACGCAGGATGATTGGGCGCTGATAGGTGCGCTCGTCGCCCATAACGCCCACGGACTTAATGTCGGGCAGGACCGCGAAATACTGCCAGCAGCTATGCTCGGAGTTGCGCTCGCCGGTCTGCTCAAACAGACGCTGGTTGTAAGCGTCGAGCTCCTCACGCACGATAGCGTCGGCGTTCTTGAGGATCTCGAGCTTCTCCTTGTCGACCGCACCGATGATGCGGATGGCCAGACCCGGGCCCGGGAAAGGCTGGCGGAACACGATGTGACCCGGCAGGCCCAGCGCCAGACCAAGCGCGCGGACCTCGTCCTTAAAGAAGTGGTCGAGCGGCTCAATGAGGTCAAAGTGCACGCCCTCGGGGAACGGGATCAGGTTGTGGTGGCTCTTGATGGTGGCCGTCTTGCCGCCCGTCTTGCGAGCGCCGGACTCGATGATGTCGGGGTAGATGGTGCCCTGAGCCAGGTACTTGACCGGCTTGCCATCGGTCTCGAGCTGCTGCGCCACAGCGAAGAACTCTTTCCAGAACTGCGTGCCGATGATGCGGCGCTTCTCCTCGGGCTCGGTCACGCCGGCCAAAAGCTCGGCATAACGGTCCTCGGCGTGAACGTGGATAAAGTCGACGTCAAACTGCTTGGTGAAGACCTCCTCCACCTGCTCGGGCTCGCCCTTGCGCAGCAGACCGTGGTTGATGAACACGCAGGTCATCTGCTTGCCCACGGCGCGGGCGCCCAGCGCAGCCACGACGGAGGAGTCGACGCCACCGGACAGGGCCAGAATCACGCGGTCGTTGCCGACCTTCTCGCGGAACTCGGCCGTCATGGTCTCGACCAGGTTGTCCATGCTCCAGTTGGGCTCCAGGCCGCAAATCTCAAACAGGAAGTTGCTCAGCAGCTGCTGACCGTACTCGGAGTGCTTGACCTCGGGATGGAACTGCGTGGTGTAGATCTTGCGCTCAACGCACTCCATGGCGGCAACCGGGCACACGTCGGTGCTGGCGGTAACGGTAAAGCCCTCGGGCACCTCGGACACGGCGTCGCGGTGGCTCATCCACACGGTCTGCTCCATGGGCGTGGAGTTAAAGAGCTTGGCATCTGCCGTGCGCGTGATGGTGGCGCGGCCGTACTCGCCCACCTCGGAGTGGCCGACCTTGCCGCCGAGCGTCACGGCCGTGATCTGATGGCCGTAGCAAAAGCCCAGGACGGGAAGGCCCAGGTCAAAGATGGCAGGATCGATGGACGGAGCGTCCTCGGCATACACAGAGGCCGGGCCGCCGGAAAGGATGAGCGCAGAGGCGTTCATCTCGCGAATCTCATCGGCCGAGATGTCGCAGGGAACGATCTCGGAGTACACGTTGAGGTCGCGAACGCGACGGGCAATGAGCTGACCGTACTGCGCACCAAAGTCGAGTACGAGGACCTTTGCGGAAGCCTTTTGATCCATGGTTTCCCCCTCTTGTTGGCGGGGAGCCGGTGCCCACCCGCGTGAATGAACGAAAATAACTCCCATAGTGTACACGTTATATGGGGTTTCTCGTCCCTCTCAGCCATCAGCGCACGGCAAACGCACGACCTGGACCCCTATTTGACGGCAATTGAAGTGTTACCAAACGTTACGGATGATGTAATACGTTTGAACATTCACCGCCCTGTGCCACAATACTGCCGAACGACTCCGCCTCTGCGGCGACAAATACGATAGGAATACCAGCATGAAGCGCATCCTTCTCATCGCCACGGGCGGCACCATCGCATCGACCGAGGACGGCAACGGCCTCTCCCCCGCCCTGACCGGCGAGGAGCTCGCCCAGAGCGTCCCTGAGATCTCGGGCCTCTGCGAGCTCGACGTCGTGCAGCCCATGAACATCGACAGCACCAACATGCGCCCGAGCGACTGGATGCGTATCCGCGACGTCATCGTCGAGGGTTATGCCGATCACGACGGCTTCGTGATTCTGCACGGCACCGACACCATGAGCTACACCGCGGCAGCGCTTTCCTATCTGATTCAGGACAGTCCCAAGCCCATCGTACTCACCGGCTCGCAAAAGCCCATGGGTAACCCCTTTACCGATGCCAAGCTCAATCTGTACCAGAGCCTGCTCTATGCGCTCGACGAGCATTCGCACGACGTCTCGATCGTGTTTGGCGGCGTCGCCATTGCCGGCACGCGCGCCCGCAAGCAGCGCACCATGAGCTTTAACGCGTTCATTAGCGTCAACTATCCGCCCATTGCCTACATCCGCAACGACCGCATCGTGCGCAACGGGCTTCACGGCACTCATCAGGGCGAAAACCCGGTGCGTTTCTACGACAACATCGACCCGCACGTGTTTGTCCTTAAGCTTACGCCCGGCGTGAACCCGGGTATCCTGGACGCCCTAGCCGATAGCTACGATGCTGTAATTCTTGAGACCTTTGGCATTGGCGGTATTCCCGAGTTTGGCGAGTCCGGCGAGTCATTCCAGGAGGCGATTTTCCGCTGGGTCGATTCGGGCCGCACCGTCGTTATGACCACGCAGGTCCCCGAAGAGGGCCTCGATCTGGGCGTTTATGAGGTCGGCCGCGCTTATGCCGATCATCCGGGCATTCTGCGCGGCGATGACATGACCACCGAGACGCTTGTGGCCAAGACCATGTGGGCACTCGGCCAGTCACGCGATGCCGCCGAAATCCAGCGCCTGTTCTACAGCCAAGTCAACCACGACCGTATCCCGATGGCGTAATCTCTAAGGCAGCTCCATTTATCGCAACCTTAAACGACAGGTGGTCCCCCTCGGGCCGTGCAAAAATCGGAGTATTCTGCAATTTCTCCGCCGGAGGCATAGAATCGACCGATTGTTAGACGAACTTTTAGGACGAGGGTTCCGTCTAGTAAATATTTATTCCTCATTTTTATTTAGTATGTGGATTAACTACTGCCAAAAAGGCAAAGCCAGCCGCTCGAGCTACCATCTACGGCCAAACTGGTGCTGAATACTCGCGATTTTGCACATCGCAACCAGGGGGACCCGCCCAAAGAGCGTCAAATACAGCGGGGGAACGCCCTATCCGATACCCTCGAGAAGTTCTGACACCGTCATGCCGAGTGCGGGCGCAATCTTAAATAGAACCTTGAGCGTGAAATTTGCCGTCCCATCTTCGATTCGGTCGAGGTAGGGTCGGCTGATTCCTGTCGCCACACAAAAATCAACCTTGGAGATACCAAGGTCCCTGCGTGTCTCTTCGACCCGCCTGCCAAGAATCTGTTTCGCACGTTCGTCCATGCAGCCGAGTTTGAAATGGAGCCGAACATAAACGTAAACTATAGTTTACGTTTTGCCGAATACACAGGAGTTTTCTATGTCGGGTTCTTCGGTCCGCATGTACCGAGCCGCGCTTCGCACAAACAGCGCACCGCCCAAGCTCGTCGTCGTTGAAGCTGAATGCCTTTCGCCCGATGAGCGCACAGCATTTACATTGCTATCAAGTCGCGTCGCCGCCGTTCTGGTCCCCTGCCCGACGCAAGGCGAACTTGCCATTCAATGCCAGACGCACGGCTGCTCGCTCAATCAGGCTGCCGTAATCGCAACCAGCCAACGCGGCCTGCCGCTCCTTTTAGAAGCCGGCATAGCGCTCGCCCTTCGCGGCGCCGGATACGAAAACGAGGCCGCCGCCGACATGGTCTTTAAACCACGATCGAGCGGCGGCCTCGCAGCAGCCATTGAATATGCGTGCAGACTCGTTGCCTAAAAGGACAAGCTAGAAACCAAAACCAAAGCCCGTTCCGGTAATCGCCGAGTACATAAAGTAAACGTTGATCACGTTGAGGAACACACCCGTGATGCAACCGTTGCGCAGGTAGCGCTCGCACACGATGCGCGCCATGGCGGCGGAGTCATCATTGTTCTTTGCTTGACGACCGGCGGTAAAATACGTCGCCACGCCGAGCAGCAGGTTGAGCACCGGCAGCGCCAGCAGCTCGTAGCTCTTGCCCCAACGCGTCACCTCGCCTGCTGCGTTAAACTTTGTTGCCACCTCGGGGCCAATGTTGGGGATAACACACGCTGCAACCACCAGCGGAATCACCGCAAGTACGAGCAGCGCAATACCCATGTAGCCAGCTTTTTTGCCATATTTAAACATATGCGTCGTCCTTACACGTTAAAGCGGAAGTGCACGACGTCGCCATCGGCCATGACATAGTCCTTGCCCTCAATGCGCAGCTTGCCGGCGGCCTTGGCGCCCTGCTCGCCGCCGAGCTCGATGTAGTCGTCGTAGCCAATGACCTCGGCCTTAATAAAGCCGCGCTCAAAGTCGGTGTGGATGACACCGGCGGCCTGCGGGGCGGTCGCGCCCTGACGAACCGTCCAGGCCTTGACCTCCATCTCGCCGGCCGTAAAGAACGACTGCAGGCCGAGCAGCTTGTAGGCAGCCTGAGCGAGCACGTCCAGGCCGGGCTGCTCCAGGCCCAGGCTCTCCAGGTAGTCGGCGGCGTCCTCGGGATCGAGCTCGGAAAGCTCGGCCTCGATCTTGGCGCAGATAGGCAGCGGCTTGACGCCGTCGATGGGCGCCAGGTCGTCGTTGAGCATATCCTCGTCCACGTTGGCCACATACAGGATGGGCTTCATGGTGAGCAGGAACAGGCCCTTGGCGGCGGCACGCTCCTCGTCGGTCATCTCCATGGATGCGGCGCGCTTACCCTCGTTGAGCCAGGCAAGCAGGCGCTTGGCCACCTCGAACTTGGGCATGAGCTCCTTGTCGCGCTTGGCCTCCTTCTCGAGCTTGGGCAGCTGCTTCTCGAGCGTGCCCATGTCGGCCAGGATGAGCTCGGTCATGATGGTGTCGGCATCGCCGGCGGGATCGACGAACTCGCCCGTGCGGCCCACCTCACGCATGACGTTGGGGTCCTTAAAGTAGCGCACGACCTCGCAGATGGCGTCGGTCTCGCGGATGTTGGCCAAGAACTGGTTGCCCAGACCCTCGCCCTCGTTAGCACCCTTCACCAGACCTGCGATGTCGACGAACTCGACCGTCGCCGGCACAATGCGACCCGGGTTAACGATGTCGGCGAGCTTTTGCAGGCGGCTATCGGGCACATCGACGATACCCACGTTGGGGTCGATCGTGGCAAACGGGTAGTTGGCGGCAAGGCCGGTCTTTTTGGTAAGCGCGGTGAACAGCGTCGACTTGCCCACGTTGGGCAGGCCCACGATACCGATGGAAAGGGACACGACAGCTCCTTTTGGTACAGGTACTTCAAACCGTATAAGTATAGCGCCGCCGCAGCATCCGGGCGAATCCGGACACCGCAGCGGCGCAAATGAAGCAGAGATTGGGGTCTCTAGCTAGTCCGCGAGCTTCTCCACCTGATCGAGCATCTTGTCGAGCTTGGCCTTTGCTTCGGCCTTGACCTTCTCAGCTTCTTCGTGAGCCTTCGCCTTCTGGGCGGCCTTTTCCTCGGCTTCGGGATCGACGACGACCAAGTTGGACGCATCGTGTTCAACAAGTTTGAGCGCATGCTCGGGACACACCTTGACGCAGGCACCGCAGCCCAAGCAATACGTCGACTCCAACGCAAAGCGGCCGCTTCCCACCAAATCGCAGGCGAACGTGGGGCATACATTGACGCACTCGCCGCACGACGTGCACTTGTCAAAATCGCATTCCGGCGTGCTCACCTGCATGTTCTGGGCAAGCTCGGGGTGGTTTTGCAGCGTCGAGAGCACCAGCTGCCGCCCGTGCGTGAGCGAACGTCGACGCTTGGTCGTCGTGGTGCCGCACATGGTGTTGAGCGTGCGCTCGAGCTGCGTGATCTGGTGACGGTGAGCCTTCAACTTCTGCGTCACCGAGGCCAGCGCCGCCGTCGCCGGATTGAGCTTGGTCACCGTCAGGCCCGTGGTGCGGGCAATCTTATCCATGTACTCCTTGCGCTCGTACTCGCGGCGCTTATGGCATTTGAGGCTCTTGGGGTCGACCTCCAGGCCCATGCCCGTACCCGCCCACTCCTCGGCGGTAGCAATGGCCTCGCCCAAAATGTCCTCGCCACCGGTGTTGCGGCACTTATCGCACACGCCCAGTGGCAGGTAGACGCTCACGTTGGGATAGTCCGCCAGTACCGAGAACCAGGTCTCGGCCGTAATATCGCCCACGCAGGCAACGACGACCTCGTTTTCGCGCGGCATGCGCTTGAGGGCACGTGTGCAGGTGACGTAGGCGGTCTCGTGGCTCGTAGCAGCGGAGACGATATCGTCATACAGGTTTTTAGGCGCCAGGCGCGGCGAGATGATCGCCTCGGTCGGACAGGCAGCGGCGCACAGGCCGCACTTGCGACAGGAGTCGAGGATCTCGATGGCGTCTTCCTCGACCTCGATAGCGTTGACCGGGCACACGTCCATGCACGCGGCGCAACCGCTCTTTTCGTTTTTGCAGGTCAAGCACGGAATGGTGTTGCCGCGCGGGCGCTCCTTGTAGTCGGCAGGATTCCACTGCGACGCCGACGGATCGAGCGCATCGGTCACGCCGCCAAGCGGGTTTTTAAGAAAGTCGAAACCCTTGCTGATCTCGATAATGTCATCAAACAGATCGTGTTCCTGCGCCATGCGCGGCCCCTCCCTGAGCAGTGCAAACAAGCAAGAGATAATGATACGCTATCGGCCCACACCTCGGGCAAATTACACGCGGTGCACCTTGAGGGAAATAACCCATGGCCTATCGCCGCCCCGATTGCACAAGGTCGATCAAGCGCCAAGCTATGCCTCGCACATGAGCTGCACGAGCTTTTGTTCGGTCACCTTGACCTGCTCGTTGGCCATATTACGCTCGTTTCTAAAGACCGCATTTGCAACACCCTGCAGATCGGCATCGGAAATCTCGCCAAGACCCAGCTCCTCGAGGGTCGTCGGCAGACCAACGCGCTGGCAAAACTCGAGCACCTGTTCAAGCTCGGGCGCACACTCCAGGCGCAGCTGCACCACCAGGCCAAATGCCACGGCCTCGCCGTGCATGGCCTTGCACTCGGGCAGAATCGTCAAGCCGTTGGCGATGGCATGGGCAAGCGATAGGCCACCGCTCTCAAAGCCAACACCCGAGAGCAGAATATTGCACTCGATCAGGCGCTCAACCGCCGGCGATATACGTCCCTTTTTGAGATCGCGCTTGGCAGCGACGCCGCACTCCATGAGCGTGTCATAGCAGGCCCGAGCAGCAACCAGGGCCAAGTGCCCCGGCGTGCCACCGTGCTCGTTGGCGCCATGCGCCGCGGCGCACGAACGTGCCTCGAAGTACGTTGCCAGCGCGTCGCCCATGCCAGCGACCGTCATACGCAGCGGGGCTGCCGCGACCACGTTGGTATCGACCACAACTAGGTCTGGATTCTTCTCGAGCATCAGGTAGCGGTCGAACGACCCGTCCTCGTGATACAGCACCGAAATCGCACTGCACGGACCGTCCATCGAAGCCGCCGTGGGGCATACGCACAACGGCAACTCGGCATAATACGCAACGGCCTTGGCGATATCGAGCATCTTGCCGCCGCCAATGCCCACCACCATGTCACAAAACTCGGCCCGGGCTTCCTTGGCCATTTCGACAACGGCATCTTCCGTACACGGACCGTTGTAAATCTTAAAGAACGGCTCGCTCAGATCATCGTCCAGAAATCCGTCGACGATCCGCCTGCACAGCCGATCCTCGGTGCCCTGGTCAAACAAGACATAGGCAGCGCAGCCCAACCATGACAAATACCTGCCCTGGCGCGAAAGTTCGCCCGGCCCCTGAACATACCGGCCAGGACCGCCATAAACCATGGGAAGCGCCATACAAGAATCCGCCCTTTCATCAACAACAATTGGTGCAAAGTAATCTGACCCCTTTGCACCATAGCAAAAAGGGGCAAAGCCGTCTGTCAGCTTTGCCCCTTCCTTACCTTAGTTTACTCATCCATAAGGTAGTAGTGACCCAGTGCGTCGGCACCCAGGATGGCGTTGGCGACCATCTCAGGCGTCACCTCAAACGGCATGTTGCACATGGTGTCATCGGGCGCGCACGCGGCCTCGGCAACAATCATGGCCTTCTCGCGCGTAAGCTCAGCAACGCCAAGTTCCTTCATCGTGACCGGCAGGCCCAACTCAATGCAGAAGCCCAAGACTTCCTCGAGTTTCTCAGTCGGGGCATCCTCGAGTACCAGCTGGACGATGGTGCCAAAGGCGACCTTCTCGCCGTGATACATGCCGTGGCACTCGGGCAGCATCGTCAGGCCATTGTGGATGGCATGAGCAGCAGCAAGGCCCGAGCTCTCAAAGCCAATGCCCGAAAGCAGCGTATTGGCCTCGATGATATGCTCCACGGCAGGCGTCAGCGCGCCCTTCTCCAGCGCGACCTTGGCCTTCACGCCATCGGCCATGAGCGTCTCATAGCAGAGCTTGGCGAGTGCCAAGCCAGCCATGCCGCCCTTGCCGCCGGCGCAGGTGCTACCGTCGGCATCGTGCGTCGCCTGGGCCTCAAAGTAGGTTGCGAGCGCATCGCCCATACCGGAAACCGTCAGGCGCACCGGGCTCGCCGCGATAACCGTCGTATCCATCAGGACAATGTTGGGGTTTGCCTTAAGGAAGAGATATTTATCGAACTGGCCGTCGTCGGTGTAGAGCACCGAAAGTGCCGAGCACGGTGCATCGGTCGAGGCGATGGTGGGGCAAATGATAACCGGGGATTCCAGGTAATAGGCAACGGCCTTCGCGGTGTCGAGGATCTTGCCGCCACCGACGCCGACGATGATGTCGCAGCCGTTGTCGCGAGCGAGCGCAACCAGACGATCGACCTCGCCCTTGGAGCACTCGCCGTTAAAGTCCTCAAACAACAGCTCAGCCTTAGCCTCGGCAAAGCCGCCCTCGATCTTGGCACCGACGCGCTTCTTGCCCGAAGGCGTCACGATGACGAGGGCCTTAGCGCCGAGCGGCTCGACATAGGAGCCGAGCTTGGCCAGCTCATCCGGACCCTGGATATACTTACTGGGGCTATTGAAGATTGCAGCCATTTTTATCCCATTCTCTAATAATTAAAAAGAAAGGGGCTCCGTACGGATACGCGCGGAGCCCCTCGTTACGATAACAAGAGTCGATTAGAAATCGATGTCGGTGTCGTAGTAGCAGGCCTTGAGGATCTTCTCGAAGTCAGCAGCCTTGGTCTCACGCGGGTTCTCGGGCGTGCAGGCGTCCTGCTCGGCGTTCGCGGCGATCTCGGGCAGCTTGGCGAGGAACTCCTCCTCGGAAACCATCTGCGGGTTCTCGGCGTCGACCTTCACGCCACCATTCGCGTAATCCTTGATGGACTGCGGAATGTTGAGCTGGTCGTTGAGGTCGCGAATCTTCTGGACGAGCGCAGCGATGAGCTCCTCGTTGGTCTCGCCGGGAAGGTGCAGGATCTCCTTGGCCACGTAAGCGTAACGCTCGGCAGCACGCGGGTCCTTGGAGTTCCACTGGATGACCTTGCCCAGGTACATGGCGTTAGCAGCACCGTGGATGATGTGGCCGTTCTCGAAGGCAGCACCGGTCTTGTGAGCCATGGAGTGAACGATGCCGAGCAGACCCGAGGAGAAGGCGATACCGGCGATGCACTGAGCCTCGTGCATGTGCTGACGGGCCTCATGGTCGCCAGCATAGGACTTGGGCAGCCACTCGACGATCTCGCGGATGCCGTGCAGAGCGTTGGCGTCGGTGAACATAGAGGCGCAGGTGGAAACGTAGGCCTCCATGCAGTGGGTCAGAGCATCCATGCCGGTGTGAGCGCACAGCTTGGCGGGCATGGTGTAGGTGAGCTCGGGGTCGACGATGGCGACATCAGGGGTGATGTTGAAGTCGGCCAGGGGGTACTTGATGCCCTTGGCGTAGTCGGTGATGACGGAGAAGGCAGTGACCTCGGTAGCGGTACCGGAGGTAGAGGAGATGGCGCAGAAGTGAGCCTTCTGACGCAGCTCAGGGAAGCTGAACGGCTGGATGATGTTATCGAAGGACTCCTCGGGATACTCGTAGAAGACCCACATGGCCTTAGCGGCATCGATGGGCGAGCCGCCGCCGATGGCGATAATCCAGTCGGGCTCGAACTCGCGCATGGCCTCGGCGCCCTTCATGACGGTCTCGATGGAGGGATCGGACTCGACGCCCTCGAACAGCTTGACCTCGAAGCCGCCCTCTTTGAGGTCGGCCTCAACGTCCTGCAGGAACCCGCCGCGGCGCATAGAGCTGCCGCCAGAAACGATGATGGCCTTCTTGCCCTTGAGGTTCTTTACCTCGTGGCGAGCGCCCTCACCAAAGTACAGATCGCGAGGATTGGTAAAACGTCCCATACTGTGCCTCCTAAACAAGCCCCTCTTAGACTTGCGTATATAACGGAGCACCCGATTGGCTCCGTTAGGACCGTTTTGCGCGTTGCCGGCGATGACAATGCGCGATGTCTAAACGTCTCAACGCTCAGACAATCACTATTTTACCGTTCTGGTTGGTCAGTTATTCACCTAAAGCCGACAATGATGAAACGTTTTTTCTATCCCTGAAGACCCTTGTGGGGCATTCATACTCCCAAGCTGGGCAAACGTTTTATCAAGGTTGACCACATATCCCGGGCAGGACTGTGCCCCTCCAAAATGCGCCCCGTTCGCCGCCAAAAATCGACCGTTTGCGGCACCGTGATACCACTCAGTCGTCCAAGGTGCCGACATTTGTGCGACATCCGTCTTCGTGGTGCAAAGGTGCATGTCCAAGTGCGGCACCCCCGGTGTGCCACATGCGGGTAAACTAGAACCTTATATAGAGACATTTGAACCCTAACCGCAGCAAAGGAGGCCCCATGGCATTCGATCCCATTCAAGAGGATTGCCATCGCCTCGTTCTTGAGGCCTTGCGCCGCGACAATATCCCGCTCACCAACGGTGCCGCCGTAGAGCGTCTGATGGAGCAATTCACCCGCAACCCCGCGCCGCTCATCGTGCACGATCGCGACCGCGCCGGACATCTGATTGCCAAGGTGGTCGAGGCCGTCGACTACCGTATTCCCTTTATCCCCGACGATGCCCAGGCCGAGCAGGAAGAGACCGCTGCCGAGAACATGCTTCGCGAGGCTGCCGCACTCGATCCGACCAACTGGGATGCCCAGCGCATGCTGACGGCGCTCACCGCCGAATCCAACGAGGAATACGTACAGTACTTGGTATCCAAGCGCGATGAAGTCGAGCACGACTTGGCGCTCAAGATCGCCTCGGCGCAGGACCCCTACGAGCGCGAGGCCGCGGGCGACCTTATGCGCCGCCCCTACCTGCGCTGGCTTGCCGCCCTTGCGTCGCGCGCCCTCATTAGCGGCCGCTACCGTATGTCACTCGAAGCCGCAAACCGCAGCCTGGACTTTGCCCCCAACGATCCGGCCGGTGTCCGCCACACCGCGATGCTCGCCATGGCAAAGCTCGAATACCCCGCCGAGGAACTCAAGCGCTTTCGCTCTGCCCACTCCGTACCCTATCTCGCCAACACGCCACTGCGCCGTCGTCCCAAGGACGCGGAGCGCGACTTGGACCCGTGGACGCTCATCGCACTGATGAGCGCAGCTTGGCGCGAGCTGGACTACGAGGGCGCCGAGCACTACCTGCGTATCCTTGCGCGCTCGTGTCCGCACGCAGCCGAGGCGCTCTACTTCCAAACCGAGTTTCCCGATGGCGTCTATGCCCGCGTCAACGTGGGTGCAGGCTCCACCGACGAGCTCGTCCTTGCACTGTCCGAAGCGACGCCGGTACTGCAGGAGGGCCTGGGCGCTCCCGACAACGCCAGCTTTGCCGCCTGGGTCGCCACCAACGACATCGTGCGTTCCCAGATCGACGAGCGCATCCTGCGCGCAGCCGAGCAGGGGCTTCCATTTAAGGGAGGGGACCTCTAATGGATCCGAGCGTCTACATCCCCGCCTACTTGGAGCGCACCTATCTGGCATCGCACCCCGAGCTCACCGATGCAGCACGCGAGCTTGTCCATAACGACATTAGTGCGAATCCCCAAAAGTATGCGCAGTCCGAGCATGCCCAGGCGCTGCTGTCCTATGCCGGTGCTCATCGCCACCTGCTCGACGAGCTCCATCGCATCGAGGACATGGGCAGTGACGAGGAGTTCGAGCAGACGCGCAATCGCCTGTTCGACGACATGCGCGACGAGTTGCTCAAGATTGTCCGCGTCGATGCACTTGCCGTCGACGCGCAGCTGCTCGCCATCATCCTGGCCGACACGCCCGTTGACGCCTGCCTGGGCGACCTGATGAAGCTCGAAGCGACCACGGCCGATTACCTGCAGCAAAGCGTGCCCGGGTTCGATATGGAGGCCCCACATTACTGGGCCAACAAAGTTTTGACGGACGGCGTGACGGCGGCAGATCTCACCGTGAGCGAGCCGGCACTTATCGGGTGGCTCCACACGCTCGAGGCCATCTCGCAGCTGTGCATGGCGAGCGCCCGCTACCGCGCTGCTGCCAACTACGCCCGCCGCGTCCTTAAAGCAGAAGGCTATCCCACCCGAGCTGCCGGCACCGTGTTGCTCGCCCTCGCTCGCTTGGAAGACCAGGACGGCTTTTTTGCCCTGGCTCACCAGCTCGAGGAGCAGATGGGGGCCGATGCCCTCGAGAACTCTCCCTGGTACCTGCTCGCCCGTACGATTCTGCTGTTCAAAACAAACAAGATGCGCCCGGCGACACGCGCCCTGCGCGAGTTTGCCAACCGCTGCGAGGGTGGCGCGTTCTTTTTGCTGAACCCCATGTATCAGACGCCATACCTTCCCTGCCGGCCCGAGTCACACGATCCCTGGGACCTTTCGCACCAGGCAGTTTGGGAGGCCGACGGCATCATCTCGGACACTCCCGACTTTGCCCCCTGGGCCAATGCCTGCGAAGACGTGTCGCAGCTTGCCCAGGAATTTGCGCGCCGCTACGGATTTTAGTGTCGCACTCAACCCGACCATGTCGTTTACGTTAGGAACGGTTTCATGAACCTCCGCTCATCTCTCGCCTGCACCTCGAGCGATATCGCCCGCTGGGGACTGCGCTCCGTCCTCAAGCGCCAGGGCGGCGTACTCCCCGGCCGCATCGCCATGAAGATCAACCCCGAGCTGCTGAGCGACCTCGCGAGTCTTGTCGACCGCAGCGTGGTGATCACCGGCACCAACGGTAAGACCACCACTTCGAACCTGATCGCCGACGCCGTTGCCGCCAGCGGCGCCACCGTGGTATGCAACCGCGCCGGCAACAACATGGAGCCGGGCGTGGTGGGCGCACTGCTCGAGGCGCGCAGCGGCCTCAAGCGAGCCGGCGACAAGCGCGTGGGCGTTTTTGAATGCGATGAGCTCTACACCGTGCGCGTCCTGCCCAAGCTCAAGCCGACGTACTTCGTGCTGCTCAACCTGTTCCGTGACCAGCTTGATCGCTATGGCGAGATCGATCACACCCAGGAGGTCATCGCCCACGCGTTGGAGCTTTCGCCGGCAACGACGCTCATCTACAACGCCGACGACCCGCTGTGCGCCTCGATTGCCGCGCGCGTTCCCAACGCGAGTATTGCCTTTGGCATCGATGGCGCCACCAACACCGAGTCTGACCGTATTAGCGACTCGCGTTTTTGCTCGCAGTGCAACGCCCCGTTGGAGTACGACTACGTACAGTATGGTCAACTCGGCGCCTACCATTGCCCCTCGTGCGGTTGGGCACGCCCCGCACTGGTCCGCCGCGTAACAGGCGTTGAGCTCGGCTGCGACGGCTACGGCTTTGACCTGGTGTTTGGATCTGATTCCAACGCACCAGCCGCGCACATCGCCACGCGCTACAACGGCTTATATATGGTCTATAACGTTGCCGCCGCATTCTTTGCCGCACATGAGTTGGGCGTGGATACGGCGCACCTGCAGCCCACGCTCGATGCCTACGTACCCGCCGGCGGACGCATGGGTCGCTGGGATATTGCCGGTCGCACCGTCGAGGCAAACCTGGCCAAGAATCCCGTGGGCTTCGATCGACAGATCCAGTCCATTAAGACGGCGGGCGGCAGACTCTGCGCCTTCTTCCTTAACGACAACAGCGCCGACGGCCATGATGTCTCGTGGATCTACGACGTCGACTTCGAGCGCATCGCCGATACCCCAGGGCTTGTCGCCTTTGCCGGCGGCACGCGTGCACACGATATGCAGGTGCGCCTCAAGTACGCCGGCATCAATGCCGCCATCATCTCGAATATCGAGCAGGCGATCGGCGCCGTGGCGGACGAGGCCGCCGATGTCGCCTTCTATGCCGTCGCCAATTACACGGCCTTCCCGTCGCTGGTCAAGGAGCTCGACGGACTGAAGGGCGCCACCGCCGACGCTGTTGCCGGACGCGCCGTAGCCCGCGCCGATGGCAGCGCCATCCCTTCCGCCGTCGTGCCGGTCGAGCTTTCGCGCCCGTTGCGTATCGTCTACCTGTATCCCGATGCGCTCAATCTCTACGGCGACGGCGGCAACGTTATCGCGCTCGAGCGCCGCTGCGCCTGGCGCGGCATTCCCGTGCGCGTGGACGAGGTCCGTATGGGCGAGATGCTCGACCTTACCGATGCCGATATCGTCATGATGGGCGGCGGCTCTGATCGCGACCAGTTGGCCGTGGCGCACGAGCTGCTCACCCAAAAAGACAAGGTCGCGGCATATGTTGAGGATGGAGGCTCGCTGCTTGCCATCTGCGGCAGCTATCAGCTGCTCGGTCGTTCGTACTACATGGGCGAGGATCGCATCGAGGGCCTGGGCGTCATTGCCGCCGAGACCGTGCGCGGCTCCAACCGCCTAATCGGCAACGTCGCCGTCAAGACCGACCTGGCACCCGAGCCCTTTGTAGGATTCGAGAACCACGGCGGCCGCACGCTTTTGGACGCCGACGCCACACCGCTCGGAACGTCCGTTGTCACGGGCACCGGAAACAACGGCGACGATGGCTTTGAGGGCCTCATCTACAAGGGCGTCATCGGCACGTACCTGCATGGCCCGGCGCTGCCCAAGAACCCCGAACTCGCCGACTGGCTGATTGCCCACGCTCTCGAGCGCCGCGGCGACGCACAGGCCAACGCTCTGCTGCCGCTCAGACCCCTCGACGACACCTACGAGCACGCCGCCCACGACGCAGCCATGAAGCTCCTCCCCTAGCGCCCTACCACCACAAAGGGAACAGGTACCTTTGTGGTGGTTTTGACCCGTCCCAGCGGTTTGTCTCAATCTGTAACATCTAGACCACCAAAAGTCGTCTTACTGTTACAGATTGAGACGTTCGTCCCGACGCCTGCATTTTGTCTCAATCTGTAACAGATAGAGCCAATTTGCCCGCCCAGATGTTACAGATTGAGATATTTGAAAATCGGGGGGAGGGCCAGCTCCTTTGTGGTGGTTGATTTCCGATCTCAGCCGAACACATTAGGCGGACAGGCCGTTCCCGCAG